>DAORJH010000018.1:0-14084 GCA_035438925.1 Bacteroidia bacterium
ATCGTATTAGGTAATTTAAGCAACCAAAGTATTGAGCAACCCCACCTGTGAAAGTAAACTCATTCTTCACTCCACCCGACCTGGCGATCAAGGACATTGCTCTTTGTACGATGGCTTTATGAAGACCGGCAAGAATATTCGGACGCTCTTCGCCATTGTGTAAAAGTTCTTTCACTTCTGCCCCGGCAAAAACAGTACAGGTTGAACAGATCGTTGTTTCCTTTGTTGCACTATTTGCTTCGGGTCCGAGTTCATTGAGAGACAAACCAAATTCATCGGCAATATAACCCAGATATCTTCCACAGCCTGCAGCACATCTGTCATTCATATGAAAGCTGGTAACCAATCCATGGCTATCAACCTGGATCGCTTTTGTGTCTTGTCCTCCAATGTCCAAAACGGTTCTCGTATTCGGAAAAACGGCATGGGCTCCAAAGGCATGACAAAGGATCTCAGATTTGATACAATCCTCCGGGAAAGGAAGAAGTGCTCTTCCATATCCTGTTCCAACCATTTTAGCAATGTGGATCTCTTCACCTGCAATGGCTTCGATATGTTCTCTCAGTGAAAACTCTACATTCTTGTAATTATTCTTTACGGCGTTCAGTTCTGCGTAATACCAGTCTTCCTTGCTTCCATCTTCCTGTTCATCAGCGAGTCCTTTGTATTTTTCTTCCAGAACAGCCATTGATTCTAGAACCAATTCCTTGAAATTGTACTGTACCATCTCATTTTCAACGGGAGTGATACTTTTGTCAAATGCCAACATCAATGGTTCATAGAATTCTTTTGCCATTTTACTGACCTCGAGATTGTATTTCTCACTCACTATATCTCTGAAAAACTGATTCTTGGATCCTAAATTTCCGTGAATGAATTCATGCCTGATCTGTGGACGTATTGTTTCGAGAATTGCGCTCAGCTTTGAAGCAACTGCATCTTTATTTTCATAAGAGAATTCTGAAACTGTTTTTTTCAGCATTTGCTCCAAACTTTCCATTCTTCGCTTGAATTGCTGGTATTGGAATACGGTGCGAATATCACTCATGTATTTTTTAAATTCCGGTTTCGCCTCCATATCCTGTTTGATCCTATTGGAAAGAAGTGTGAAACGAGCATCATAGATCGCTTCTTCTCTCGCAATATCTGCTGCCACTTTGTAATTGGCTCTTGTATTGGTGATTCCTCTCCCTACGATCTCATCGTTTTCATTTATGATCACAGCTTTGGATGTAGTAGATCCCAGATCGATTCCTAAATAATACTTACTCATGAGTTTTAGCTTTAATTATTATACAGTTTCTTTTTGTTTGATCTGCTTACGTTGAGCAAGCATTTGAAAGTAAGATTCCAGTCTGTTCTTAATATTAGAATAAGAAAAATACCTTGGATCGACCAGGTCAGATTCAATGAAGCCAACCGGAACTTCCAGTTTATCCTCTATTTCACGCATCATGGATAATTGTCCTGCCGAAAATGAATTACAACTCTTGATTGAATTGGTTATATATCCATCCGCTCCGTAATCTTTAATGCATTTTGAAAGCAAATCTACTCGTTGTGGAAGATTCAGATTCGTGTAACAATTCATGCAATATTCGGCAAGGGCTTCCAAAGGTCTTTCCGGATCATGCCTCCAACCCATATCGTATACACCACCTACTTTTGTATAGGAAGAGGCGACGATCACCGCTCCCATATCATAGAATATTTTCCAGAATTCCCTGAAACTGGTCCAATTAGGAGGACCCTCTACCACTAAGCGGTATTTTTCCTCTTTCATTTCACCTTCCGGGGTGATCGGACCTAATCCTTTTTTGATTCTGTCCATGATCTCAGAATGCAATTCCTTATAATACTCAACGGCTTCAGCTGTTCCACGGAATCCAATGTTGATGGGTCCGATATAATAAACACCGGCGAAGTAAGCATCAATTGGTGAAGGTTTATGTTTAGTGGTATCAAATATCTTTGCGATCCAATCGCCGGCCTCTTTCGAGTATTGGAGGATCTTTTTCAGTTTATTCTCATCATACTTTACTCCACTCACTTCTTCCATCACCGGTATCACTTCTTCACGCAATTGTTTTACCATGTACTGAACCATTTCGGGAGTCATTTTTGCATTCTCCTGATACGGCGTATGCAACATGATCACTCTTGCATTCGGGTATTCCCTCTTCAGGGTTTCGAACCACTTCATGAAAGTGAAGCAACCTGTATAACTTAACAGGAGAATATCCGGATCAGGAAGTTTAACACCGGTTGGACCGATATTTCCTTTCATCAACATGCCTACGTCGCATTTTACGTAAGTACAAACATCTTCGGAGTGTGCATGTTTTTCAGCTTCCTTGATGTACCCCGCAGATTTTTTTCTCATTGCACTTTGAAGTGCATTGATCTCTGGATACACGGGGAGCATATCAAATGTTCTGATCAGCTCCGATAGATTACCCGGAACAAATGTGTAACAAACTTTTTTACCGGTCTCCTTTACCTTAGCAAGATCGTTGAATAAGCCTTCCACCATTTCTTTCTGGAGGATCATACTTTGTTCTTTTTGCGCTTCCTGTGACATAGTATATTATTTTATGACTGGTGTTGTTAAAACGGGCTCATCTTCCCATAATTTGATTGAATCAGAGAAGGCTCCAACCTGTTCTTTAATGACTTTGAATTGATTGATATTTTCACTGAACTGAAATGCTATATAGCGTATGCCCATTTTATTGAATGCATTCTGAAAAATGGGAGCATCGAGTAAACTCGGATCACAAAAACTTGCAGATGCAAAGATCACTCCATCGGCTTTCCTGTCTTTGACGATCTTCGCTAATCTGAATTCTTTCGGATCATGAACGTCATAGATGGAGGATGAATATTGACTTTGCTTTAGGAAACCTTCAGCCAAAGCCGATAAAGGCGTAGGGGATGTTGCATTCATATCGCCCAAAATCATTCTTGACCCGAGCATATAATCATCATCAACAACATAACAACCTGCCTCTTCCACAGCTTTAATAAGTCCAACTGCCGGTTGCTCACAAAAAGCACCTGATATCACTACTTTTACTTTATCCTGTACTTTTCCAATATCTTCACTTATAAAAGCACATACTTTCTCCAATATATCATTATGTTCTTCCACAGGAATCACCGTGCCGGCTCTTAAAACATAATAAAGTTCCTCCATGGTCATTCTCCATGGAAATTCCTGCCTGATGGAATAAATGGTTTCAATGAGCCTTCTGTTCTTATTATACAGCGCGATCGAATGATTCAATTTTTCAGTTGTCACTTCAACCTTTGTGATCTCTGTAATATAGTCGATCACATGCTGCATTTCTTGCTGATAAAATACTCCGCCGATGGAAGGAGAGAAATTTTGAGGGAAATCAAAATACTTAATGAATTTACCAACCTTTAACTGGCGAAAGATCCCGGAAAGATTTCTGATCACATCACATATACTAGGAAAAACAAAGCCATCAAAACTCTCAAGATTTTTGTCAAGTGCCATTTCAATCACTCCACGTGGGAGATGGCAGATGTAGGATTGATAATAAGCATCTCCTTTTATGATCTGTTTCCTGTCTCCACCACCGAAAATTCCAACAGGTAATGCACCCGCTGCATGAGCAATTTCTCGTGGAAAATAAATTGGCATATATCCAACAAGAGCCCTGTTAGGTTTTTCAGCTTTCCAATTCTTAGCCCTTGTAAAATTCAGATCGAATGCATATGCCTTACATTCATTAATTATTTCTTTTAACTCTTTCATTGGCTTATTTCTACTTAAGTTCATTCATGCGTTAATTAAACTGCTGATAAGAATGTACCGATTTACCTCGACAAGGTAGAAAAGATGCTTCCAACTTTTTATGATTTCAATCATACCTTTAGTTGGGTTAATGAATTAATTTTACATCATGGAATAACACTTTCTTTTGAAAGAAATGTGTGTAATTTATTTTAATGTCCCAAAGAATAGCCATAGTTAGCGGAGGAAGCCGGGGCATTGGTCTCGCAATCACAATTCAATTATTAAAAGAAGGTTATAAAGTGATCATAGCCGATCTGGCTGACAGTGTCAAGGATAGTGAAAAACTAAAGGATCCGAACTGTTATTGGCATTCCTGCAACATTACCAATTCTTCGCAGGTACAGGAACTATTTCAAAAAACGATCAAGGATCACGGAAAGATAGATCTGTTGGTGAATAATGCCGGAATCATTAAGATAACCTGATCGATAAGATGCCTGAAGAAGATTTTGATGCTGTTGTAAACGTAAATCTGAAAGGAACCTGGCTCATGTGCAAGGAAGCAGCCAAATACATGAGGGTTCAGAATTCAGGTAAAATTGTAAATATTGCATCAAGGGCCTGGCTTGGTAACAGGGGGCAATCAAATTATGCCGCATCAAAAGCAGGCGTTATTTCTTTAAGCAGAGTGCTGGCGCTTGAATTAGGAAAATACAATATTTGTGTGAATGTAGTAGCCCCAGGCTTGATCGATACACCCCTCACCAGGAATTTAAAACCTGAAGTTCTTGAATCACTCATCAATGCTCAACCGACAAAAAAAATAGGACAACCCGAGGATGTTGCTCGAGCTGTTGCTTTCTTAGGTTCGGAAGCAACACACTTCATCACCGGACAGGTTTTGTATGTTGACGGAGGAAAAAGCATTGGTAGTAATATGATTTAAATCATCTTGTAATGCACCCGATTGGGATCTTCCGACTTTGCGTAACAGTTTAATTGTAACAAAAAGGGGACCTTAGCCAATCTAAAGAAGTCTTTTAATTATTGGTCCAGTCCACAACTCCATCTGAGACCGTATACGTTTTTCCACTCATTGGAACAGTAATAAATCCGAACGTAGCTTTCAATTTTTTAACACCATATCGAAATGTATCTATTTCTGTAATATTGATAGTTCCACTTGCAAGTGCATTCCGAAAAACACCAACACTATCAATATAAGTTGCTCCAAATGGACTCGTCGAGAATGTAAAGAGGCCTGTGGACGGTCCAAAATTCAACATAATAGAATTATTTGTTGTGGCATAATTTGTTTTCCCAGAGAAAGTAAAAAACGTACTATTACTATTACTTGAGGAATAAGCATTACTTCCCATTTCCCAGTTCAAACCATTGATCTTTGCCTTCATTATCTTGTTTGGCGTTGGGGTCACAGGCGCCGGCTGTGGTTCCGGAGTTGGCGTTTCGTCTTTCTTCTTTTTGCAGCTAAAAATAAATGCAAGAGAGATAAAAATAACTATGTATTTATTCATTTTGATATATTTAAATCAAAGATAAAAAATAATTTTAAAGTTCATCGACTAAACAGACCCTTCAGAACGCTCTTTGTCTAAATACGACTGCACAAGATCAATAGCATTATCGATCACATCGCTTAAGGCAGTAATATAAGTTCCGGGTTTGGCTAAAGACAGTGCATGTTTCAAAGCTTCGATCTCAACCGGTACGTATTCATAGGATTGTTTTGGATCCACCTCCATGATTCCCTCTACGAGTAATTTTACAATATCCTCCGCTTTTCTTCCTCTTAAGAATTTATCCTGACGAATGATAATGTGATCGAACATTTCGGCAGAAATACGGCCCATGTCTCTGATATCTTCGTCTCTTCTGTCACCCGTACCGGTAATGATCCCGATCTTATGAGGAGAATCGATGCCGGACAAAAATTCCTTAATTCCTCTGAATCCGTCTGCATTATGAGCAAAGTCGATCAAGACCTTGTAATCCTTGAAATCAAAAATATTCATTCGTCCCGGAGTTTGTGCGGCTGAAGGAATGAAAGTACCGAGACTCATTTTAATATCTTCTATCGTAAATCCATACACATAAGAAGCAAGAGTGGCTGATAGTACATTGTAGATCATAAATGATACTTTCCCACCGAATGTAAGTGGAATGTGTGAGGCTTTTTCTACTCTGAATTTCCATTCACCTTTTTTGATGGTGATGAATCCATTTTCGTAGATGGCAGCGATACCCCCGCTTTTGCAATGTTCCTTCACAACCGGATTGTTCTCATCCATGCTGAAATAGGCAACGTGACAATCCACCGTTTTAGCAATGGAAACGCAATGTTTATTGTCTGCGTTTAAGATCACATAACCATCTCTTTTCACTGCTCTGGCCACAACACCTTTCACATTGGCCATATCTTCCAGTGTATGAATGTCTGAAAGTCCCATGTGGTCTTCCTGTATATTCGTCACAACAGCCACATCACATCTTCCAAATCCTAATCCTGATCTCAGAATTCCTCCTCGAGCTGTTTCTAACACTGCAAATTCAACGGTAGGATCTTTTAAAATGAATTCAGCGCTGATCGGTCCTGTAGTATCTCCTTTTGTCAGCATGGAATTCTGCACATAGATCCCATCTGAAGTGGTAAAACCTACACGATAACCATTGTTCTTCACAATATGAGCGATCAAACGTGTTGTTGTGGTTTTTCCGTTTGTACCGGTTACAGCAATGATAGGAATGCGACAAGTACTGCCTGCAGGATACAACATGTCAATTACAGGTGCTGCTACATTTCTTGGCAATCCTTTTGCCGGAGCCAAATGCATCCTGAATCCGGGCGCGGCATTTACTTCGAGTACAACTCCCCCTGTTTCTTCAAGAGGCTCACTTAAATTGGAGGCCATGATATCAATCCCGCAAATATCCAATCCAATTACACGTGAGATCCTTTCGCAAATGATAATATTTCCGGGATGTACAATATCCGTTACATCTGTTGATGTACCCCCAGTACTCAAATTGGCTGTTCCCTTCAAATAACAAAGCTCATCTTTCTTCAAGATCGTTTCCAGCGTATAGTTCTTTTTGGCCAATTGCTCCATGGTTTCACGGTCGACACTTATTTCCGTGAGTACATTTTCATGACCATATCCTCTTCGCGGATCTTGATTCTCTTTCGCAATGAGTTGTTCTATCGTTAACTTTCCATCACCGATCACATGCGCCGGCTCTCGTAGGGCAGCAGCAATGAAACGATGGTTGATCACCAAGACACGAAAATCATATCCTGTAATGAATTTTTCAATAATGATCTTTCTGGAATATTTCTTTGCATGTTCATAGGCTGCTTTTGCATCTTCCATCGTTTTCACATTGATCGAAGCTCCTTTTCCATGATTTCCATCCAGGGGTTTGAATACTAGAGGAAATCCAACTTTCTCCACAGCAGCTTCAAGTTCTTCTTCCCTGCTGATGCAAACTCCTTTCGCAACCGGAATGGCCGCCTCTTGCAGCATTTTCTTGGTTTCATCTTTGTTACTCGCAAGATCCACTGCAATGGAACTTGTTCTATCCGTCATAGTTGCTCTGAATCTTCTTTGATTCTTTCCATAACCTAATTGCACCAGTGATTCTCCATTCAATCGTATGAAGGGAATGTCACGTGCCACAGCCTCGTCAACAATACTGGCAGTACTTGGACCAAAGCGATCCAGTTCTCTCATCTCTCGCATTGTTTTGATATCTGCATCCAAGGGGTAAGTTTCGCCTTTGATCAAAGCCTCGGCAATGCGAACGGATGCCTTTGCAGCAAAAACTCCTACATTCTCCTCCATGTAACTAAAAACTACATTGTAATGTCCTTTTGTTCCGGTCCCCCTTGTTCTTCCATAGCCACAATCCATACCGGCCAAAGTCTGGATCTCCAATGCAATGTGTTCTATCACATGTCCCATCCAGGTCCCTTCTTTCACGCGTTCAAAAAAACCACCTTCATGATCTTTCGAACAACGGTGTTTCTTCATGGATGGAAATAGGGCTTCAATACGGGTGTCAAAACCCGGAATCTTATTCGTGGGACTCTCTTCCAATTCTTCCAGATCCAGCTTCATCACGATCAGTTTTTTCCGGTAATTGGACCAGTAATTGGGTCCACGCAGTGTTTTAATTTCGATGATCTTCATGCTGTGTATGTAATTTTTATCAATATATACCTAGTTTTTTAGATAAACAATAAAGTGTTTAAAATAAACTGAAAGATGAGTAGATTGATGTATCCGGGCTAAGTCATAAAACCTACCTTCGCAAGGTAAATTCGCAAATAATGCACAGTCCAAAAGGCAAATTAGTAATCATAGGGGGTTCAGTTGATAAAGGCAGCTTTACCGAAAACACTGAAGACCTGAAAAGGAATATCAATTTTTTTGAAAGAGGAATCTTGAAGCGGATCACCAATGAATCTGCGAAGAAAGAAGCCTCACGCTTTGAGATCATCACTGCTTCCAGCATTCCGGAAGAAGTTGGACAAGAATATGTGAAGGCTTACTCCCAATTGAACGTGACCAATGTAGGTGTTTTAAATATCAAATCAAGAGAAGAAGCCAATGCACCTGAAAACCTGGAACGACTCAAGAATGCAGATACCGTTATGTTCACAGGGGGAGATCAATTACGCCTGACAGCTATTTTTGGAGGAACTGCATTCCATCAGTTGCTTTTGGATCGTTATGAGAATGATGATTTTTTAATTTCAGGAACTTCTGCCGGAGCTGCAGCCAGTTCAAATAATATGATCTATCAGGGTAACAGTCACGAAGCTCTTTTTAAAGGTGAAGTAAAGATCACGGGCGGCCTAGGTTTCATTAATAATGTGATCATTGATACACACTTCGTACAAAGAGGGAGAATTGGTCGCTTGTTGTATGCCTGCGCCAGTAATCCTATGAATTTAGGAATTGGACTTGGCGAAGATGCCGGTCTGTTGATCATCCACGGAAAAAACATGGAAGCGATCGGTTCAGGACTGATCATGCTGGTAGATGCAACGCATATGAATGACACCAATATCAGTGATGTGGAAATGGGACAACCGGTTTCGGTTGAGAATTTAAGAGTGCACGTGATGGCTATCGGTGATCATTTTGATCTGAAGCATAAAAAGCTGACCATTTTTCACCCGAAGAAAGTAAGCAGTTGATCGTTTAATCAGAATAGATAGCAGTGAAGATCTCACTGTTCGCGTATTTTTTTGCCCTGTACATCCCTTCTGAATTAAAAGGCAATTCAATATTTCCATTCTTGTCAAGTGCGATCAGACCTCCTTCACCACCAATTTTCACCAGTTTATCCATTACTACTTTATCGCAAGCTTGTTTTAGCGTGAATCCCTTGTATTCCATTAAACAAGAAATGTCGTATGCGACCACAGATCTTAAAAAGAATTCTCCATGTCCGGTACAACTGATCGCACAAGTTGCGTTATTCGCGTAAGTTCCTGCTCCAATAACCGGACTGTCACCTACTCTTCCGTATTTTTTATTGGTCATCCCGCCGGTACTTGTTCCTGCTGCTAGATTTCCATTTTTATCAAGGGCAACCGCGCCGACAGTACCAAATTTCGTTTTATTGTTCTTTTCACCCTGAGTATGATCTAAAAGAATAGAATCTGTTTCTTTTGCTTTTAAGAGTTGATCATAGCGCATTTGCACGAAGAAATACTCGTCTTTCTCCAACTTTGCATTCACTTTCTCGGCAAAACGCATTGCTCCTTGTCCGGCTAACAAAACATGTTCAGATTGTTGCATCACAGCTTTTGAAAGTGAAATAGGATTACGAACATTACTCACTCCTGCTACAGCACCGGCACTCAGATCCAGTCCGTTCATGATGCAAGCATCCATTTCATGTTTTCCTTCATTGGTAAAAACTGCGCCTCTGCCTGCATTGAATAAAGGTTCATCCTCCAATGAAATAATTGCTTTTTCAACTGCATCCAAAGAACTGCCTCCGTCTTTTAAAATGGATTCACCGGCTTCAATGGCTTTTTTTAATGCATTCCGATATGAATTTTCTAATTCCGGAGTTAAACTGCTTTTGAGAATGGTACCTGCTCCTCCGTGAATTGCTATGCAATAATCTTTCATCATGATCATTTGAATTATCTTTTTCGCTTGCTCCTGCTTTTGGCCAGCGTTCTTCTTTGACTTTCCTGATAACGTTTGCCACCTAATTGTTCTTTTCTGTTCTTCGCTTTTTTCTCGTGAAAGGCACCGGTTGGAACCTCCAGTTTCTTTGCCTTTGCCAGATTCTTGTCTCGCGTAACCGGCATTTCATCTTTGGTGAGCTCATCCGTCAATTCCACTTCATCAGGAATGGCAAATATTTCAAGTTTCTTATTCATGAGTTCTTCGATCTGATGCTGTAATTCGGCTTCTTTTTCCGTTATAAAACTCAGTGCAATTCCTGCTTTATCCGCTCTTCCGGTTCTTCCTATTCTGTGAATATAGGCAGCAGGATCGCGAGGCATATCGAAATTAATAACGTGACTAACTTTTTCGAAATCAATTCCTCTTGCGATCACATCGGTAGCGATCAATATTCTCAGTTTATCTTCCTGAAACAACTGCACGGCCTTGAAACGATTGCTTTGCGATTTATTGGAATGAATGACTCCGATCTCATCTTCAAATCCTCTGAGTTCCTTTTCCAGATCTTCGGCGATGCCTTTATTGCGAACGAATACGAGTACCTTGCTGAATTCATCCTCTTTCTCCAATAAAAACCGGAGTAAATTTACTTTTGAATAAAAATTCGGAATCAGATAGGCCTGCTGAATGATCTTTTCGAGTGGTGTGCCTCTTGAGATCAATTCTATGTATTCCGGAGTATTGAAAAATATCTCTATCAACTCTTCCACTTCTTCATTCAAAGTTGCGGAGAATAAAATATTCTGTCTGCGTGCCGGCATGCTGTCCAGTATCTTCAACAACTGTCCCCTGAATCCCAAATTCAGCATTTCTTCCGCTTCATCGATAATGAGTTTCTTAACGGAATTGAATTGAAGCGTTCGACTTAAAGTCAGATCGATGATGCGACCCGGAGTTCCAACCAGAATATCCAAACCATCGTGCACGATTTGTTTTTGCTTTTTGATGTTGGATGCGCCATAAACTCCGGCGCAGCGAACGGACATGTATTTAGTGAGTTTAGCGATCTCATCCACCACCTGCACAACCAATTCTCTCGTTGGAACGACGATCAGCACACGTGGTTGTCGTTGTTCAGAATAGCTTAACTGCTTTAACATAGGAAGCAAATAAGCGAATGTTTTCCCTGTTCCTGTCTGAGCAATACCCACAGCATCTTTACCCGACATGATAACCGGAAATGATTTTACCTGAATAGGAGTTGGAGCTTTAAAACCAATATCATCTAAGGCTTTATTTAGCGCTTTTGGAAGCTCAAGATCAGTGAAGGAAGGCATAGTGAGTAAAGATAATCAATTAAAAAGGAATTCGGTGAAGATTGAAAGGCTTGCTTTCACAATTCATTTTCCCAATAATTTATCATGTAAATCAGTATCCTTGGGACGTTTAAACAGCCATATTCCAAATAATGCCTTTTTAAAATCCAGTCCGGGTATGATACTTGACAAAACATTATTCTTATAGATATGTGTCCCCTTCAAGGGTAAATAAACAAACTCATAGACATCACCTTTTTTCACATTGTCTTTGAACACTGACTTAAACTGGTCTATCTTTTCACGAATCGGTTCAATATTGTTTTCAGTAGCGCGTTTGAAACCTTCATCTGTCACTTCCTCCATTCGATCACCACTGATCAGACTGGAAACAATGTGCATTTTAAATGCCATGGGTTCGTTTGCAAACATGATCTGATGAGCACTATCTGACCTTGTTTTTACATACAGGGCTAAAACATAAAGATCTTTGTAATACTTCTCCCTTACACCGGCTCCATTCAGGACAAGAACAGTACTTTCCGTTTTTAAGATAGTAGGAACCTCTATGCCACCTACTTTTTTCTGAGCAAAGGAGCAAAACTGCAAGACTGAAAATAAGATATAAAAAATCTGTTTCAAGTACTTTTTCTCTTGACAAAGTTAAAAATTAAAGCAGGATTGTACAATGACCAATCTCATTGACAAGTTTAAACTTTAATGGAAACAGATCTAAGAAATTCATCGGAATTTGCTGTAAATTCCATTTTAGCGCCTGTTTCGGGATGTTTGATATACAGTTTATGAGCATGTAATGCGATTGCATTCAGTTTATAGGCCCTTTTAGAGCCGTAAAGTGCATCTCCAATAACCGGACAAGCCAAACCGGCTAATTGAGCCCGTATTTGATGGTATTTACCTGTGTGTAATTTGATCTGCCATAAAAAATACTTTCCGTGGGGTCTTATCTTATAATCTAGACGGATCTGTTCCGCGAATTCTGTTCCTTCAGGCACCAGCACGGCTTTCTTTTTTTCTTTACGATGCCATTGCTCCAGCTTTGTAAATTCTTTTGCTTCAACAGAAGGATCGAAACCTGAAGGAGCTTTTGTAGTTAAGGCGAGGTAGTATTTCTCCACTTTTCTTTGAGCGAACTGTTCACTAAGATCCTTCAGATGTTCTTTCTTCTTTGTAAAAAGGACAACACCGCTCACTGCTCTGTCAATTCGATGTAAATGTTGGGCATAGGGCAATTTTTCACCTGTTTTTTCCTTTAAATAATCCTTGACTTGTTTCTGAAGATTCGGAAAATTATTACGGTCGGGTTCAACCATTAATCCGTGGGGTTTGTTGCAAACGATCAGGATATCGTCTTCGTAAATGATGTTCAGTTCAGAAAGTTTCAAGTTTTAGGTAGTATTAATGAAACACAAAGTTAATCCTTTATCTCACATCTCTTTGCTTTTAAAACATAATGGTTTTGATGGCAAAAGGATGTAAATAAAAGCAGAAATTCGTTTTTATCAGAATTAATTCTCAAATTAGGGGGAAATGAACTTCTTGGGCTTACTAGATTTTTACAGACTGAGGATTTGGATCACTCTCGTCCTCTTTTTATCTTTTCAATCAACTTACTCACAAAAAAAAGAGCATATAATCACACATATAAGCAGGCTGATTGATAATGCGCAATATAAACCAGCTTCAAAAAGTGTTGACTCGATGATCATTGTATGTTCATTGAATAAAGATCATCTTACTTTATCAAGAATTTACAATTTAAAGGGAACTATTTGCAGAGAACTTGGGGAACTCAAAAATGCGCTCCATTTTTTCGGTCTTGCAATTGATCTCAATATCCAACTCAAAGATTCCAATGCCTTATCCGGCTGTTATACGAATATGGGCACCATCTATTCTGAGCTCGATGAAAACGATAATGCTTTAAAATACTATCAGAAGGCGATTGAATTAGTTAAAAACGAAAAAGATCTGAATACGCTTACCATTCTATATAATAACATCGGAAATATTTACAAAAATAACGGGCAACATCATTTATCCAATCATTATCTCAAAAAATCCCTGAAAATTGCCTTGACCACAAAAGATTCTTTTCTTCTGGCCATGGTGTATCACAATATTGGCAATAACATGGAAGGAGTGAACAAATACGATTCAGCTATTGTTCTTTTTAATCAATCGCTCCGTTATCTGAATAAATTTGATGTAGGGCTCGGTCATGTTTTCAACTATGAACATCTTGGGATTTCTTTTAATAAACTTAAAAATTACAAGGAAGGAGAAAAGTATTTGCAAAAAGCGCTGGAGATCGCAGAACAAACGCAGATCAAAAGTGAACTCGTTGGGATTTACAATGCATTGTCATATAACTATTCTGCCAGGGGAGATTTTAGATCTGCCTATAAATATCAGGAACTTCACTTAAAACGAAGAGAGCAGGAATTTCAGGATAATACTCAAGCTGCATTGCGTAAATTTGAATACGATAAGGATCTTAAACAGCAGAAAGAGGAGCAATTAAGGGAACAAAAGCACAAAGATGAAGTTAATCTTGCCAAATTAGAAGCTAAGAACCGTACGATCTTTCTTTTTATTCTGGCTCTGGCATTTGTGATCGTGCTGATCTTTTTTGTTTTCAGAAGCAACCGTCAAAAGAATAAGGCCAATCAGATCATTTCAAAACAGAAAGAGCTGGTTGAACAAAAGAATGAAGAGATCCTTTCTTCCATCAATTATGCAAAGCGAATACAGCAGACTTTGCTGGCACATGACGATCTGCTTGAGAAGGAAATTACCAGACTTAGTTTC
>DAORJH010000019.1:0-13884 GCA_035438925.1 Bacteroidia bacterium
TATAACATATGGGAACATATTGTCATGACTACGTATTTAATGGAAAAAACCGACGAGGCAATTTTCGCATTCGAAAAGGTGTTGGACATTACAGATTTCTGCGGTTTAGTATTACTTTTTTCAGGACTAATCACTTTGCTCGTTAAACTATTCTTGAAGAACAGAGCACAGGTAAACGCCTATTAATATTAAATAAACGTAAGCTGGCGTCCCAACAACCCAAAGTCCACCAGCCACAAAAGCAAATTCTAAAGCTTTGCATTTTCAATACAAATAATAAAAACTTACCTTTAAGCGATCAAAAAAGGGAAAAGCAGAAAACCGAATAGAGTAAGCAACAAAACACATTAAGTATGGCAAAATTTATGATCGATATCCTTTTGCAAGGAATGGATAATGAAACAAGAATGAAATTATTACCGAGAGAACAAGAGATCATTAAAGAGTGGGAAGAGAATGGCTCTCTTCTGGCTTCTTATATAAAAGCCGATGCGGCCGGCATCTACCTGGTCTTGGTGGCGGATGATAAAGCAGACGCCGATAAAAGACTTTCCACTCTGCCCTATTACCCTTACATGAAAATTGAAATGATGACCTTGAGGTGATCGTTTAAATTGAATCAGAAAACAAACAAAAATCATTATGGCAAACATCCATCCACACATCAACTTCAACGGCAACGCTGAAGAGGCATTTACTTTTTACAAGTCCGTGTTCGGCGGGGAATTCGCAAAAATAATTCGATTCAAAGATCTGGCCAGTGCTGAATTTCCGGTAGCCGCTCATGAAGAGAATAAAATCATGCACATTGAATTACCCATAGGCCAAAGTAAATTAATGGCCAATGATGTTCCTGAAATGATGGGACGCACCAATGAAAATGAGAACAGAAGCAAAATTGTGATCAGCGCAGAATGCAAAGCAGAAGCAGATAAAATATTCACCGGCCTCTCTGCAGGCGCGCAAATTGAAATGCCGATCTCGGATAGTCCATGGGGAACCTACTTTGGCATGCTCAGAGACAAATACGGAATTGAATGGATGGTGGATTTTGATCCGAAAAAGTAAATTTTCCAATTCAACCCTCCAAAAAAAAAGCGAAGAGCTCCGTTAGCGGATCTGCCCTTCACCTTTCTTTGTGTGTGATTTTATTTTAGTGTTCTATGATCACTTTTTTACTAGTGATCTTTCCGTCGAGTTGCATGCTGATCAGATAGACGCCGTTGGGCACATCCAATGTCAGAGGCAATTGGTATTTACCCGTGTGTTGTTGATCTACCTGACTTAAATTGCTGATCATTCTTCCCTGCAGATCCAGCACATCAATGCGCACATTACTTCTCTTCTTCAACTCGTAGGAAATCACAAAATCTCCTTTGGCCGGATTCGGAAAAACAGTCCATGCATTTTCTACTGAAAGGTTTTCTGCTGCTTCTTCTTCTACTGTTGTGTTCACTTCTTCCGGAACGATCACTTCTTCTGTTACTGTTTCTACGGCTATCAATCCTCCTAACACCAGTGTCGCGTGTAATTCTTCTTCTATTAATGGAACCATAGGTATCGAATCTTTTACCGGTACCGGAATTTCTTCTTTCTCTTCTACCTTTTCCGGTCTGCTCATTTTCCCTTTCACAAAACGTTCTTCGTCCTTAGGTTCCACCACTTTTGTACTGTCTTCCTTCACCGGCTCTTCGTAAACCACTCTGAGTCCACCGGCCACCATGCTGATGTCTACATCACCCTTCAATGTCTGCGTACATTTTTCTTTCTCCTTCACCTTTTCTTTTTCCTTCTCTTTTGGTGTAGCAACCATTTCGCCTACTACCTTTTTATTTTTATCATCTTCATCGCTGATCATTTCAATTCCCTGTATCATTTTTCCCTGCAGATCATAACAAGCAAACAAATGACTTCCAAAACTCAACAGCATGGCCAATGCAAACATACGCGTGATGCTCATGTTGCGCGGCACTTCGTTCATGTTCACGCGCAAGTTCAAAGGACGATCAATTTGTGTGGTCTTGAATCGTCCACATACTTTCTGGTCTTTGTAATGCATGAGAATATCTTTTATCTCTTCATCTGTTTTGTTTGAAAAATCGAATACAGATTTCTGACAAGAGCCGCAAAATTTTCCATTTGTATCGGGTGTCATTTTATTCCAGTCTTCATGACAAGGTTCAGGAATGCGGATGATGATGTTTTGATCTTTCATAGTCTTTTGTTTTTGGTTTCTATAATTGAGATGTGTGGAGTACACGCATTCCATAAACTATTTCCGAAAACAACACACATGCATGATAATCACACCTTTAATTATGTCATGGGCCATGAAAAGCAACAAATCAACGCAACACGAAGATCTGAATGGATCTACTGATCTTGAATTAAAATATGAATTGAAATTGAAGATTGGTTGACTGAAGGAAAGTGATCAATTAATCCTTCTGATCAACGATGAGTTTTTGGGATGTTTTAAATTTCCCATCAGTATAAACAAAGAAATACATACCTGAAGATAATCCCGAGATCTTTACCATCTTTTCATTGATGTTCACTTTTGTGACGGAAATCTCCACCCCTCTACTATCAAGTATACTGATCACATCTGCATTCACATCCTGTTCGGAGGTAACATAAAGATCGCCTTGAACCGGATTGGGATAAAAATTAAGGCGAACACGTTTCTCCTCCATTTTAATCGAACGAATTTCTGAGTACGTGTAAGTCTTATCAAAATTGGTTTGTTTTAGACGGTAATAAGAAGTCCCACTGTAAGGAGAAATATCTGTTTCTGAATAATCTATGCTTCTGGTACTGTTTCCTGCTCCGTTCACAACACTCACGGTTTCAAATTCAATTCCGTCCTTGCTTCTTTCCAAGGTAAAAAAATCGTTGTTCAATTCTGTTGCCGTTCTCCAATTGAGCTCAACGGAATTGTTCACGGCTCTTGCTTCAAATGAAGTCAGTTCGATCGGCATGGGCGAGCAAACGATTGATGTATTGAATGGCGGGAATGAAAAATTATCCATCTGCACCCAGTTACATCCTGTTCCTGCTGTCATCCTAACGGTTATGAATTGTCCGTTGTTGGGTGCAACGAAGGCAAAGGTTCGTTGTGTCCACACCCCACTGATAGAAAGAGGTGAAGTGAAAATATTGGTGCCGAAAGCATTGTTCACGGTTGACAATCCTATTTCCATAGGTAATGGTCCACATGAAAAAGGCGTACAGGCTTTTTCCCAGAAGGAAATATTGTAGGTAGTGCCGGCAACCAATGGGGCAGACAAACGCATGGAGATGGCATCGTTGGCAAGACCAGTGAATCCGATATACCAGCAACCACTTTGACGAAAACCACAGTAAGTGTTGGATTGAATGATATCCATGTTACCGGAGGGACCAAAGGCGATGGTATTTGCCATGAATCCATTGAAAGCGGCATTGGAAACATTGATCTGATCAACCACGGCTGTATTATTTTCAAAATCTCCATTCAGGAAATTCTGTGAGCGAATACTTTGCGCCATCAGCAATCCGGTAAGTGCAAAAGTAAAATGTGCTTTCATTTTCAAATGATCCTATCAAAGATAGAACAAAATAGCATACTGCTTCTGACGAATGAAAAAGAAGCGATGCGCTTTGTTAAAATAAAACGTTTTAGCGCATAGAGATATTACAGAAGGAAAAAATCAAGGATGGTGTGTATTCTCCTGTAAATTGAAATGCTCGTTAGGGCATCAGATCTTCACGCCAATGATGAGTACATCATCGATCTGCTCTTGAACTCCCTTCCAGTTTTCAAAACTCTTTTCGAGATGTTGTTTTTTATTCTCTGAAGTTAGGTCATCGATCTTGATGAGTTCTTCCTTTAATCGTCTGTAAGTGTATTTTTTTGAATTCGGCCCGCCGAACTGATCGCAGAATCCATCCGTTAATGCATACACATTATCCCCCTTCATCAGATCGACAATGGTTTCATTGAAAGAAACATTATCCCGTGTATGTTTTCCCACCGGCATTCTATCGGGTTTGAATTCAATGCACTCCTTTGTCCCATTTACATTTCTGATCAGCCAGACAGGATTATTCGCCATTGCAATGGTCATCTTCATATTCTTCAGATCAAAAACGATCACACTGCAATCCATCCCATCTTTT
This sequence comes from Bacteroidia bacterium, assembly GCA_035438925.1. Lineage (GTDB taxonomy): Bacteria > Bacteroidota > Bacteroidia > B-17B0 > Aurantibacillaceae > Aurantibacillus. The sequence continues at coordinate 4,162 of DAORJH010000019.1, forward strand.
CCACCTTCTTCACTTCCATCCATTGCCAAAGATGAGATGATGCGTTGTCGTGCATAATTCAGAATAGCAGCGGGACTGTATAATTTTCTTTCGTTGATCGCTTCATTCACGCAGGAAATATTCAGCATGCTCATCATGGCTCCGGGAACTCCGTGGCCGGTACTATCTGCTGTTACAATAACGAACTTATTATCTTCGATCGGAGAGGCCCAGTAGAAATCGCCACTCACAATATCTTTTGGTTGAAATAAAACAAAATAGGAATTAAGGTTACTACTGAAGAGATGATCGCTGGCAAGCATGGCGCTTTGGATCCGTTTAGCATAACTGATACTGTCGAGGATTTCAATTTGCTTTTCCTCTATCAATTCCTTTTGCTGCACCACTTCTGCCGTTCTTTCAGCAACGGTGCGCTCCAGTTCCTGTTGTCTTACTTTCAATTGTTTGGTGCGAACACCGTTGAATCCAAATACGACAAAAATAAATCCGATCACATAGCCGGCATATGCCATGGGATGTTTGTACCAGGGAGGAAGAACCGAAAATGTATATTCAAATGTATCGCTCCATTTTCCGGAAACACCAATGGCTTTTACTTTAAAGGTGTAATCGCCGTTACTGATGTTATTATAAAATGCCTTGTTCTCGGAGGTGAGCGGACTCCAGTCTTCGTCTGCACCAACAAGCATATACTGGTATTTTATTTTATCCGGACCATTCCAGTCCAATGCACTGAATTCAAATTCAACTTGTCCTAAATTATATGGAAGTACCAAGCCCTTTGGATAATTATAATACTTCTCCACTGTTTCGAACTGGATCTTTCTGAGATCTTTCTTATCCTTTTCTCCAACGATCATCTGTTCTTTGGCTCTTGAAGAATCCTTGATGGCGTAAAAATCCACGAATGATTTTTCAATTTCGATGTTGTTCATCTGAATGACCGGGGTCGCTGAAGGAAGTTTAAAATTATTCAGATGCAAATTGGTAAGTGCTTTACCATTACCCCACCAAATAATATTTTTCTTATCGATGATGACACTGTTGAAAAAATTATTGGCTTTTAATCCATCTACTGAAGTATAGGTATGCACTTCAATTTCTTGTTTATTGTTGAAGACGTAATTCAGTCCTCTCTCTGTTGCGATCCAAACATGACCGGTATTATCTTGTATGATGGAGCGAATTGTGTTATCGCTCAAGCCATTTTTCATGGATCTGTTCTCGAAAACAGGTTCTTTGGAATTGATGCTTTCGGCTTTCAGCATATCCACACCTTTACCTTCGGTACCAAACCAAAGATTTCCATCTCTGTCTTCATACATGCAGGTGATGTAATTGCTGCTTAGTCCCGATTTTGTTGTATACCATTTGAAATATTCCCCATCGTAATTACACACGCCGGAACCTTTGGTAGCAAACCACATGTGGCCCGTCTTATCTTGAATGATCGCTGAAATGATCCCATCGCTCAATCCCTCTTCTTCTTCAAACGTGTAGAATTCTTTTCCGGTATAACAGCACACTCCTTTTTCATCCGTACCGAACCAGATATTGCCATCCTTAGAGCGACAGATACTGAGAAGGTAATCGCTTACCAAACCCGTTCTTTCACTGAACAATTCCATTTTATTTCCATCAAAACGTACGGCTCCATTATCTTCGGTTGCAAACCAAACCGCATCACTGTCTCTTACCGATGCTTTGAAACGATTACTTGGCAAACCTTCGTTATCTGTGTAATGATCGAAACTTTGTCCGTTATAGAAGATCAAGCCATCACCATAAGTAGAAAAACACAAAGTTCCATTCTTATCTTCTACAATAGAACGTACCGTATTAGCGCCCATTCCTTCTTTGGCAGTATAATGTCTGAATGACTTGTTATTGAATTTGCAGATCCCTCCGCCATAAGTTGCCAGCCACAAACTTCCTCCATTGTCTTCCGTTATTGAAAGCACATAATTGTTGGTCAAGCCATGTTCGGTGGTATAGATTCTTATCTCTTCTCCGTTATACAAACACAAGCCACTATCATAAGTGCCTAACCAAAGATTCTCATCTTTATCTTCATGAATGGAAATAATGCAATCACTGCTCAGTCCTCTCTTTTTTGTAATGTATTCCACCGTTTTTCCATCATAAATATTTACGCCTCCATCATCGGTTCCTAAATAAATATTTCCATGCTTATCCTGATAGATGGTATGAATAATGGTGCTGTTCAATCCCTCTTCTTCTCCTAAGAGGTGAAAGGAAGTTCCATCGAACATACAAGCTCCTCCGCCTGTGGTACCAAACCACATCTGTCCTTTGTTATCTTGTGTAATGCATCGAACACTGTTGTTGGGTAAACCTTCTTCTTCCGAATAGCTGGTAAGTCGATCATTGAAATAAGAATATACTCCTCCACCATTGGTACCGATCCAGATCTTTCCGTCTTTTGATTCGTAAACAGAAAGTACCGTATTGTTTCCTAATCCCTCGTCTTCAGAAATTGTATTGAAATTCACACCATCATAAAAACAAACGCCTCCATCTTCGGTGCCAAACCAAATCCTTCCTTTACTGTCCTGAAAGATGCACAAGATCGTGTTGTTGCTTAATCCGTTTTTTGTGGTGAAATGAAAAAAGGATCTGCCATCGTATCGGCTCACTCCTGCACCGTTCGTTCCAATCCAGATATTACCTTTCTTATCTGTTACAATGCATTTAATCATGGACGAGCTCATGCCTTGATCAACATCTAAATATTGAATATCGGAAATTGCCCCGTCTTTAAAACGAGGCGATAAGGCGTGAACAGGAACCGGTTGACGACACAGTGTAACAAAAGGCTGAACCGTCATGGTTTTTGGTGCAGTCAATGTATCTTTACCCGGAGTACGAACCGGCAATATTTTTGCAGCATCTACGGAAGTCAATTCACTTACTGCCACAACATCTCCATTCGCAGGAAATGAAAAAGGTTTGCTCAGCTTAACTGGCTCAGGCGCTTTGGCCGGAATACTTGTTTGCTTAGCACGATGCACCACAATGACCGGCTTCTCAGAAGGCGTTGTGTCCGAGTCAGAATTCGTTTTTGTTCCTGCAGAATGAATATCAGGATCAGACCCGCAGGAAAATAGCAGGAAACTAAAAGTAATAAGGAGTAATTTTTTCATTACCAAAATAGAAACCTAAAGATAACAAAAAATTCAAGAAATAAAATGATAAAGGATCTATGAAACACTAAACCCTATGATCAATACATCATCCACCTGATCAAGCTGACCTTTCCATTTTTCGAAAGTGGAATTAAGTTGGTTTTTCTTTGACTGATTGTCAGTTTCCTGCAAAGTGAGAAGCAATTCCCTCAATTTCTTGTAAGTAAATTTCTTTTGTCGGTAGCCACCAAACTGGTCCGGATATCCATCGGTTAATGTATAAACCATATCTCCCTTTTTCAGATCAAAATCGTGTTCTTTGAAGGGTACTGTATCGTTATTATGTCTGCCTACCGGCATTTTATCGCCTTTGATCTCTATCAATTCGTTTGCTCCATCGGTATTTCTTACGATCCAAACCGGATTATTGGCTGCGGCCACTTTCATTTTTCCATTCTTCAGATCCAAAACCACAACGCTGCAATCCATTCCATCTTTACCGCCCTCTGCGCTTCCGTCGTCAGCCAGGGAAGAAATGATCTTTGTCCTAGCGTGATCCAGTATGGCAGCAGGACTGGACAGTTTTCTTTCTACAATTGCTTCGTTCAAACAGGAAATGTTCAGCATACTCATCATGGCACCCGGAACACCATGACCGGTACTATCGGCAGTGACCATCACAAACCTGTCCTTATCAATAGGAGAAGCCCAATAAAAATCGCCGCTTACAATGTCTTTCGGTTTGAACAATAAAAAATAATCCTTGAGATTCTGAACAAAAAGATTTTCACTTGCCAGCATGGCATTCTGAATACGTTTGGCATAATTGATACTGTCGAGGATCTCCTTTTTTTGTTCAAGTACAACAGTATGTTCTGCCTCGATCATTTGCTTGGATTTAGCAAGTTCCATTCTGCTTTTGATCTCCTTATAGGTTAGTCTGTAACGTGTACGAATAAGAAACACACAGAAAATAGCGACTGTAAGCGTGAGAAAACCACCATGTGTTAGGAATTCGTCTACGGTAAGAGGACTATTGAGAACGTAAAAGAAAATATTACTTGCAATTGTTACGATCAACAACACAATAGAAAGACGAACCTCCCAGAGAACCAGCATTCCTACACCAATGAAAAGGGCAATGTATGCGAATGCATGCTGTTGTAAGTGCTCCACATCCATCACACTCCACATGTAGGCGTTTTGTACAGAAATACCCAGAACAAGAACGAATACACAAAAATAAATACTCAGTTTCAGTTTGTTCTTTAGTACAAGAAGAAGAAAACTGATAGTGGAGACTGAAACGCGAAACAATAGAAACTGTATCCAATGATCCGGAAGAACAAAATAATCACTGGCAAACCAAAGCAAATTGAGTGCAACACCTATCCAACAAGCAATGACATGTGCTTTTTCTGTTGATCGGTTGAATTCAGCTTTTATTTCGCTTTCCGGTATGGATGTCTCGATCATTTACACTCTAAGTTAAGAATAAATTCACTACTTAAACCTTTATGCGAATTTTACTGTTAAAACAGACAAAATCTATGATAAAAGTGAACGAAATAGAGATCAGAGCACTTTCAATTGTTCCTCGATAGAAGCGATCTTATTCAGAGCATCTGTTTCTTTTTTCCGCTCTAAAGCAATTAACTCGGGTTTAGCATTGCTCACGAACTTTTCATTGGCAAGTTTTGCGCGTACAGATTGAAGAAATCCTTTGTTGTAATTCAGTTCTTTTTCCAGTCTCTCTTTTTCCTCAGCCGAATTCACACTTTTTGAAAGTGGAATGAAAAATTCAGCAGAAAGGATCATGAAAGAAAAAGCAGCTTCGATCTTCTCTTTACTGTATTTGTATTCGGAAAGATTCGCGAGTTTCATCACCAAGGCATCAAAGAAAGAATGGTCCGCATTGGAACGTTCTACCAATTGCAATTGTTCTTTCGGCGACATTTGTTTTTGTTGTCTGAGTCCTCTTACCTGCGCCACGATCTCTTTCACCACTTCAAATTCTTTCAGCAGTTTTTCATTCTTAATTTTAAGTTCAGGCCATTGAGCTACGATCACTCTGTCTTTCAAATCTCTTGTGCTCAACAGATCCCAAATTTCTTCAGTAATGAAAGGCATCCATGGATGAACCAGTTTTAAAAGTTCTTCCAGGAAATAAACCGTGCTTTGATAGGTAGAAAGATCAATTGGTTTTGCTTTTCCATCAACAAATTCAGGTTTTATTGCTTCGAGGTACCAGGCGCAGAAATCATCCCAAACCAATTTATAGGTTGCCATCAAGGCATCGCTCATTCGGTATTTTGAATAATGATCATTGATAATGGCGATCTGTTCGGCCAGTTTATTTTCAAACCATTTTACAGCTGCATCCGATGAAGCGGGTTGCTCGATCTCTGCCGATTCAAAACCTTTTATCAGTCGAAACGCATTCCACACTTTATTGGAAAAATTCCTTCCTTGCTCACAATAACTTTCATCAAACATAAGGTCATTTCCCGCAGGAGAACACAAAAGCATCCCCACACGTACACCATCTGCGCCATACTTCTGAATGAGATCAAGTGGATCAGGCGAATTCCCTAATTGCTTGCTCATCTTTCTTCCTTGTTTATCGCGAACAATTCCTGTAAGGTAAACATTGGAGAATGGCTTTTTACTGGTGTATTCCTTACCGGCGATGATCATACGCGCAACCCAGAAGAAAAGGATCTCGGGTGCTGTTACCAGATCATTGGTTGGATAATAATACTTCAGATCGGCATTCGCTTTTTCCCATCCGTTACGGATCACCTTCGGATCGAACACCGTTAAAGGCCAGAGCCAGGAAGAGAACCAGGTATCCAAAACATCTTCATCCTGTCTGATCTCCTCCATTCGCAATTTGTCATTCTTAACTCGTAATTTCTCAACAGCTTCTTCCTTGGTTTTTGCAACCACGGTATTCCCCTTGTCATCATACCAGGCCGGGATTCTTTGTCCCCACCACAACTGGCGACTGATGCACCAGTCATGAACATTCTCCATCCAGTGCTTGTAAGTATTCACGAATTTTTCAGGGATCAATTTCACATCTCCTCCAAGTACTGCTTCCAGTGCAGGTTTACTCACCTGATCCATCTTTAAAAACCACTGCATGGATAATTTTGGTTCGATCACTGCATTGGTACGTTCGCTATGTCCAACTTTATTTTTGATCTCTTCTACTTTTTCAACAAGACCCTGTTCCTGCAGATCAGCTATGATCTTTTTACGCGCAGCAAAGCGATCCATTCCAATATAGGCGCCAGCAGCTTTACTGATCGTTCCATCTGCATTCAGCGCATCGATCACAGGTAATTTGTGTTTTTGACCAAGATTAAAATCATTGATGTCATGCGCCGGAGTTACCTTCAATGCACCTGTACCAAATTCCTTATCGATATATTCATCAAATATCAGCGGCACTTCGCGATTCACAATAGGAACGATAATGGTGGCGCCTTTGTATTTCTGATAGCGTTCATCCTCAGGATGCACACAAACGGCAGTATCGCCCATGATCGTTTCAGGACGTGTAGTTGCAACAGTAATATATTCATTTGTTCCTTTTATGCTGTATTTAACGTACACCAATTTGCTGCTGCTTTCTTTGTAGATCACTTCTTCATCACTCACAGCAGTCAAACCCTGAGGATCCCAATTCACCATACGTACACCCCGGTAAATATTTCCTTTGTTGTAAAGATCGATGAACACATCTATAACTGCTTCACTCATCTCTTCATCCATGGTGAAACGAGTTCGGTTCCAATCACAACTCGCGCCCAGTTTTTTCAATTGTTCAAGAATGATGCCTCCGTATTTTTCTTTCCAATCCCATGCATGTTTTAAAAACTCTTCTCTAGAAAGATCTGATTTATTGATCCCTTTTTCCTTTAGCAGTGCAACCACTTTTGCTTCAGTAGCAATACTTGCGTGATCGGTACCCGGAATCCAGCAGGCATTGAAGCCCATCATTCTTGCTCTTCTGATCAACACATCCTGAATGGTATTGTTGAGCATATGTCCCATGTGCAGAACCCCGGTCACATTCGGTGGAGGAATTACGATGGTGTAAGGAGTTCTTTCATCAGGAACTGATGTAAAAAAATCATTTTTCAGCCAGAAATTATACCATTTATTTTCTGCTTCCTGCGGATGATAGATCTTGGGTATTTCCATTTTTAAGTTCCTGTATTTTTCAATTGTTAAATTTCGTAAAAATACTCAAACAATTCTAAGTATGTTATATCTTTATGGCACGATTTTAGCAATCAACATTAAAAAAACAGAATATGAAAAAGTTAACTTTAACTCTAGGATTAATTGCAGGTTTAACTGCATTTGGATTTGCACAGGATGGCCATTCAGCGAGTGATGGTCATAATCATGGTGCAACAACAACTGAAACAGCTGCTCCGGCTAGTTTAGCAGACATTAAAATGGACAAAACGACACATGATTACGGAAACATCAAACAAGGTGATAACGGAGAATGTGAATTCAAGTTCATTAACAACGGTAAAGAACCACTTGTGATCACGAATTGTGTTGGTAGCTGTGGATGTACTGTACCTCAATGTCCTAAAGAACCAATTTTACCGGGTAAATCAAGTGTCATCAAAGTAAAGTATGATACACAACGTGTAGGTGGTATCTACAAAACTGTTACTGTGAATTCCAATGCAAAAAGCGGAACAGTTACACTTACCATCAAAGGTAACATTGAAGCAAAACCTGCTGATGTAGCTTTCCCAGAGAACGCTCCTGCAACTGGTGCTCCAACTGAGAAAAAAGGTTAAAGAACAATAGATTCTTTCATCAGGCATTATCTTTGTAAGGAATAAGGAAAAGACACAAAATGAAAAAACTTGCATTATTAGCAATCGCACTTATGTTCGGAATGAGTACCGGATTAAATGCGCAGGAATCTGTGATTCCGAATCCGGATCCTAACGCTCCAGATATGAAATTCGAAACAGAAGTGATCGATTTCGGAAGTGTGGATTATGATTCGAACGGTATCCGTGAATTTAAGTTCACGAATGTGGGAAAAACGCCCCTGACCATTACTGCAGTAACTGCGGAGTGTGGATGTACTGCAACTACCATTGATGGAAAACAAGGATGGCCAACAGAACCGATACTTCCCGGAAAAAGCGGTGTGATCAAAATAAAATATGACACCAAGCGTGAAGGTCGTTTTGAGAAGAATGTAACCATCACTTCCAACGCGAAATTTGCAACTAAGAAAGTAAAGATCAAAGGTGAGATCAAGGCCAAACCTGCTACAGGGGACGGTGGTTGATCACTATAAAAACTACAAAGATCCTCCGGAGTACCCGGGGGATTTTTTTTGTTTAAATTGCAACATGAAAGCACTCTACCTCCTCTTTTGTATCCTGGTTCCGTTTGAATTTTTATTAGCACAACCAAAGCTGGACATTGCAGATGCCAAAAAGAATTTTGGTTTCGTAAAAAAAGGAGAAATTGTGCGTATTGCCTATGAGATCAGCAACAAAGGAGATCAGCCTCTGCTCATCACCTCCGTTGAAATTTCATGCAGTTGCACTAAAGCAGAATTCGATTCACAACCCGTTCTTCCCGGCAAAAAAACGAAAATTGAATTGCTATTCGACACACACACCGTTTACGACCGTCAAGACAGAACGGTTCTGGTTCACAGCAATGACACAAAAGGACCTTACAAGCTCCGGTATAAGGGAGTTGTGTTGAAGTAAAACCTGTTCGTATCAGATCTTAATTTTTCTGAAAAATTCAGATAGAATGATCGCCCCTGCCATAGCAGCATTGAGTGATTCTGTTCCATTGCTTGAATGCGAAGGAATCGTGATGGATCGGGTCAGTAATTTCAGATTTTCAGAGCTAATACCGGTCGATTCATTTCCGATCACCAGTAGTCCAGGACCTAAATTCTCTTGGTACAAATTGGCACCATTCATTACGGCACCATACACATTTTTAAAATTATTTTCTTTTAAAACATCTAGCAACTCTTCTTTCCAAAGGAGCTTAGCTAAATAGAATCCATTCTTATTTACATTCCTATGACCTTCTTTTTTTACATTATAAATAATTTCACTTTCTTTATTAGAACAAACTGCAACGGCCACCCAATCGGGAACCATTGAGATAATCTTGTCAATATATTTCTCTTCAGTAATAATAACGAGATAATCAAATACATAAGAATAGGCTACTAATTGATTAGGTAATCGTTGCAAGGTATCGCTAGAGCCCTTTATTTCGTATCCATGAAAAGAACCATTAATTACAGCCATATCTATTCTGGCATTGGCTATTGGTATTTTCATCTCTTCGACAACTTTTGAATCATTGTCGTTTATGTATTGTGATAGCTCTGTTTTTCTTAACAGTTCTCTTATTTGAAAGTCTTTCAATTTTATATTTTATTCAGGGGTTTTACAAAGTTACATTATTTTAATACTAATATAACATCAAAAAAACATTGTATTTTTGATTGATAAATATGAAAGAGAATAAGTTTACAGTAGGAAGTTTATAT
>DAORJH010000020.1:0-13614 GCA_035438925.1 Bacteroidia bacterium
CCGGCCTTTGCCAATAGATTAATATTATTTCCATGTTCATTCAGCATACGCTGCGCCAGTTGAACGGCCGTTTCTTTGCGATTACCTGAACCTAATATGATCGCCAGTAATTCTGCATCACTTAAATGCTGTCTTCCCATTTGTGCCAGTTTCTCTCTTGGCCTGTCATCCTCTGCAAGGGTTTTGATGGTCATTCGTTGTAAATTCTCTTCCATACTTAAATAATGTTCAAAATTACATTGGCTTTAAGCAAATGCTTGCTATAAATTAGAGCAAAATCAAATTATCTATCTTTGTTCATGTCCTTTTTAAAAGCTGAATCAATTCAGATCCTTGCAATAAAAGAATTCCGTTTGTTCGTTCTTGCGCGTTTCTTCCTCACATTGGCCATTCAAATGCAATTTGCCACCATTTCTCTGCAGATCTATTATGAATACACAAAAGAGGAACTGGCACTTGGAATGATAGGTCTTGCAGAAGCAATCCCTTTCATTATTGCTTCTTTTTTCAGTGGACATTTAGCTGATCTTCTTCCTCGCAAAAGAATTATCCTCACGGCAATATTCTTTTTGTTCAGCGGTGCGCTTGTGCTTTATTTTAACAGCGAACCTGTCTTTTCCTTTCTTAAAAGTTTGGGCATGTTCGCGCTTTTTGCCATCGTATTCATCTTTGGTATCGTCCGTTCTTTTCTAGCCTCTACCATGCATCCTTACATGAGTCAGATCGTACCACGCAGTATGTACACGCATTCTGCCACGTGGAATAGTACCGTTTGGCACATTGGTTCAATTCTGGGTCCGGTTTTGGCAGGAATCATTTATGCCATGAATCATCAATTCAATGCGAACATCTGCCATGCCTTGGAAGTGATCTTGTTTGCTTTTGCTTTTGTTTTCATTGCTTTCATTGGAAACAAAGGCGATCCGGGAAATAAAGATGCAAAGGAATCTGTTGTGGACAGTATGAAAGTGGGATTACGTTTTGTGTTCAAGAACAAAATGGTATTAAGTGCTCTTTCGCTTGACCTGTTTGCTGTTCTATTCGGAGGGGCCGTGGCATTGATCCCTGCTTTTACGGATAAGATTCTTCATTTAGGTCCGGAGGCATACGGACTTTTAAGAACTGCCCCTGCCGTGGGTGCTGTGATCATGGCTTTGATCATGGTTGTACGTCCTCCCAGTAAAAAAGCAGGCATTGCACTTTTATGGTCGGTTGCGGCCTTTGGTTTATTCACCATTTTATTCGCTATTAGCACGAATTACTGGATCGCATTTGTTTGCTTAGCCTGCACCGGTGCTTTTGATAATGTAAGCGTGATAGTACGACATACGATCTTACAATTGAGTACTCCCGATAACATGCGTGGAAGAGTAAGTGCCATTAACTCGGTCTTTATTGGTAGCAGTAATGAGATCGGGGCTTTTGAAAGTGGTGCAACAGCCAAATTGTTCGGTTTGGTACCCAGTATCATTTTAGGTGGTGTCTTGACAATTGCAACTGTATTGGGGGTAAATAAACTCAATCCCAAATTAAAGAAACTCGATCTCACAAAGCTTTGATTTGAAAAAACACCTGAACGAAATAAAGGAATTGCTGGATGAAAATTATTTTAAATTCAACCGTAAAGATTTTATTGAGAAAGATCCTGTAAGCATTCCACATTCATTCAAAAAGAAAGAAGACATGGAGATCGCGGGACTCATGGCTGCCACCATTGCCTGGGGAAACAGAAAAGCCATTTTACGGAATGCAAACAGAATGGTGGAGCTGATGGATGGGAGTCCACATGATTTCATCGTGAATCACAGCAAAGCAGAACTGAAAAGAATGAAAGGATTCGTTCACCGAACCTTTAATGAGAAAGATCTGGTCTTTTTCATTACTTCTTTGAGAAATATCTATCGGAATCATGGAGGATTGGAGCATGCTTTTCAATTGAATGAAATGAAAAAGAAGGATCTACTCAATACTGGAAATTCATTACAACACAGAATAAGCCATTTCAGAAATATTTTTCTGGAAACGGCGCATGAAGTCAGAAGTGAGAAACATCTATCTGATCCCTTAAAGAATTCAGCAAGTAAGAGAATTTGTATGTATTTAAGATGGATGGTAAGGAAGGACAATCAAGGCGTGGATCTTGGAATCTGGAAGAATATTTCCCCTTCTGAATTATGCCTGCCCCTGGATGTGCATACTGGGAATGTGAGCAGAGCATTAGGACTTTTAAAAAGAAAACAAGATGACTGGAAAGCAGTGATAGAAATTACGGAGGTATTAAGGCAATTAGATAAAAAAGATCCAGTAAAATATGATTTTGCTTTATTTGGGATGGGGGTTGAAAATTTGATTTAGATTAAACAAGTGATATCAATTTATTAAAAAGCAAAATGATGTTTGAAAAGTTAAAATAATGTACCTTTTTATTAATACCTTTAATAAAAGTCGAATAGCAAAATAATTACAAATGTTATTTGATCATTTTAATAAGTAATTTTAATCGAATGAGAATCTACCACATTTTAGTCATATTATTTGTAACAACTGAAGTATTCGGTCAAAATATTTATACTGCTGCAGGAACAGGATCTGCTGGCTTTGGAGGAGACGGTGGATCGGCTAAAAATGCTCAATTGAATAATCCAAAAAGTGTAGCAATAGATCCAAACGGCAATTTATATTTTACTGACTATAATAATCATCGAGTTCGAAAAGTAGATCAGATGGGTGTTATTTCCACTTTCGCCGGAACAGGTACTCAAGGATTTAGTGGAGATGGTGCTAACGCGACAGCAGCCGAATTAGACTCACCATTCGGCATTGCTGTCGATCCATCCGGCAATGTGTACATCTCTGATATATCAAATAATAGGATTCGGAAGGTGAATACCTTAGGAATCATCTCCACATTTGCCGGAACGGGAATCGCTGGATTTAATGGAGACGGAATACAGGCTAACTTAGCTCAACTTAACAATCCGTTCGGTATAGCAACGGATGCTCTAGGCAATGTATATATCGCTGACAATTTCAACCACCGTATAAGAAAAGTAAATACATCGGGAATAATTTCAACTATTGCCGGTGACGGTATTTCAGGATTTAACGGAGACGGTGGGCTTGCTATAAATGCGAAATTATTTAACCCTATCGCTGTCACATGTGATATTAATGGTAATATTTACATTGCAGACTACAGTAACAACCGTATACGTAAAATAAACACCGTAGGTATAATTACAACCATTGCAGGAACGAATATTTCCGGCTTCGGAGGCGATGGAGGTCCCGCTTTATCTGCTTATATTTCTAACCCTCACGACATAGCAATTGACTTGGCAGGTAATTTGTATTTTGCAGATACTGGAAACAACAGAATTAGAAAAATGAATACTCAGAATACCATTTCCACATTTGCCGGTGGCAATGGCACTTTTGGGGGTGATAGCGGGCCTGCTTCAAATTCAGGTCTCCTCTGGCCTTCCGGAATTGTAATTGACCAATCCGGAAATATGTATATCGGTGATGCTGGAAATAATCGAATTCGTGAAATATGCTTTACTGATTGCTTAGCGAATATTAATGCCCATTCAAAAAACACAATTTTAATATCAATTGCCCCCAATCCAAATAACGGAACTTTTACAGTTAATACTGAAATGGAAGGAGCAAAAATGGTTTTATACAATTCTAATGGACAAATCGTTTTTTCATCCGATCTTTCTTTGGGAATGAATACTATCTTCGTAGACAACTTATCAGTTGGACTATACAGCAGTCTGTTTTTTCTTGAAAACGGAGATAGATTTCATGCTAAGATTTCAATTGAGTGATATAATACTAAACCTTTCTACTAATTAATCGGATTCTTAATTGCCATTACTATTTTCACACTACTTTTGCTGTATATTTCATCTTACAAAATAATATTTGTTCAATACCCAATAAACTCCGGCCTGCCCATTGCAAATCCTCTCACACGTAAAGTAAAACTGGTGATGGGATTGAATGCAAATGTGTTTTTGTCTAAACCAGGTAGAAATGGATACATTCCAACTGAGATCTGAAATGTACTGCTTACCAAATGTTCGTTCCTTATCAAAAGTCCAATGGAATAGGCTTGAAAAAGGGGACTTTTATCAATAGTGCTGAGTTTCTTTTCCAATAAGGCAAACCCTGCCATGGCTACTGCTCCGAATTTAAATCCGATTACATTATAAGGCGCATAGGCGACTGACTCTAAGTTCATGATCATTTTGGTATTCGCTGTCAACGTACCACTGTTGAAACCATACAATTCGTCTCCTTTGATCGTGATATTCTCATCAGTAGGTTTATTCACCCCATGCAGCAGATCATAATAAGCAAATTGTCTGAAATACCATCTTCCTTGTTTGATTAGATTTCCTAAATAGGTAAGCCTGAATTTTGCCGTAATATTATTTGACAAATGCTCACTGTAATACATACCACTTGAAATACTGGTTGCAAGATTACCTATTCTGAATTTCTTTGCTTTTGCTATTTCGGCGCCAATATAATAACGATAAGGATCCTGTTCTTTCTTAGATACACCATAAATTGCCTGAACGATCAAACCTTCAGGTACATCTTCAAAGGAACCAAATCGGTAAATGAATCTATCTTTGTAGTATTGCTGTAATGAAAACCCAACATTACCAACGTAGGCCCAGGTGCTTCGGTTCGATCTACTTGTGTCAATAGAAAAATCAGGTCGGGCAAGAAAGATGGTGTTGTAATACCTGCCCCCAACAATGATGTTCGTGCTTTGATTGAATATTGTTTTTTTCTTCCCCACTTTAAACGCCTTACCGAGCCAAACATCGTAGTATAAACTGTTCAAGGGTGAACTTTTGATCTGAGCCGGTGAAGTGTCATTGTAATGATAGATATCCCAGTTGTGACTCACTAATAGACCCCCTGCCCATTTTGCTAGAGGTGAAAAATAAGGTTTGTCAAATGCTAAGGCTACGTTCTCTTTGCCATCTTCTATTTTATAAGAAAGTTGAGAGGAGATATAGGTATTATCCAAATTGGCAATTGTATAATAACCCCTATAGTTATAAAGGTTATCTCTATTATACCAAACATACTGATCGAATTGCTGACCTATTCCTAAAAAGTTCTGATTTCTGAATCGTATATCTGCACTATTCGGAGTCAAATGCATTGGAATCGAAATTGGCCATCTGTCGTACACATCCACATTAACAGTCACACTGTCTGAATTCAAGGTATCCGTCACATACACTTTTGCATCATTGATAAAATCAGCAACCCGCAACAAACGCTCTGTTTCACTCAACGCTAAAGGACTCAAAGTATCATATTCTTTAAAGAGCAGTCGGTTTATTATGATCCATTTTCTCGTTGAAATATGAAGATGATTGGCACTGTTCTCTAAGAATCGGTCGAATTTTCTGACACTATCCTGTACTTTATGTCCAAATGGATTGTAAACTGTAATGTTCACTTTTCTGATGATACGGTCTTTTTGCTTAATAAAGGGATTGACGTGTTTCTCAGGGGCTGTCGGCTCAACAGGATATTCTTCAGGGGATGGTTCGGTAAATATCGCATCATACATCCAAGTGGTAAGTGTTCTTCTCTCCGAAAATTTTTTGATCTTCTTGTAGATCTTTGCCGAGTCTCCCTCCTGAGCATTCAGACAGGTAAATGAAATAAATAAAAGAATAAATATTCTGAACTCAAGTAGTTTATACTTGTTATCGTTATTGTGATTTAAATTCAATTCAGCTTAAAAGGTAAAATTAACTGATTCCTTTGTGATTTATTCAAAGACAAATCTGATTTACGTCAATACTGCATTCTTAACCTATACTTTAGAGACCGGAACAAATCCGATCATTTGGATCGAAGAGGTGCTTCGTCGAATAATTCATATGTCTGCAGCAATAATTTTTGTATATTTATTCAGACTCTAATTACTTAAAACCACTTATTTGATCTACGCCGGCATTCGGACATATTTATTTATTGTATTTGTCTTTTTCACACTTGAGGTGATCGGGCAAAATGCAAACAATGAAAGTAATCTAATGGATACTCTTCAACAAATGCTGGTAAAAGAACAAAATGACAGTATTAGATGTCAAATTCTTGATAAAATGATCGAGCAGGAACAGGATGACCAAAAATGGCCTGCTTATAATGAACAAATGAGGAAGATTGCAGAAAGTAATCTGAGAAAGTCGCAAAACAATAAAACAAATCAACGATTCTTTCTTGAAATTGAGGGCAAAGCCTTGAATAATTCGGGTTATGCTGCTCAGGTAAATGGTGAAATGAACAAAGCACTCTTTTATTTCAATAAGTGTTACTTGATTCAGGAAAAGATAAATGATAAGGAAGGTATGGCCGCTACTTTGAATAACCTGGGAACAGTACAGAATGCAATTGGCGATATACCAAAAGCTTTAGATTATTATCATAGAAGTCTGAAAATTCAGGAAGAACTGAAAGAATTCAATGGCGTAGCTTATTCACTTAATAATATCGGATATATTTTCAAAAGTGTAGGTAACTTCTCAAAGGCTTTGGAATATTACAAACGCAGTCTGGAAATCCGAATAAAAATAAAAGATAAAGAAGGCATTGCCATCTCTACAAATAATATTGGCTCATTATTTCGCGACACACATGAGTTTGAAAAAGCGCAGGAGTATTATGAAAAAAGTCTTTCCATCTATGAATCTTTGGGAGACCGTTCCGGAGCCTCTGTATGTTTGCATAATATCGGCAACAATTACAAAGAACAAAATAAACACAAAGAAGCACTTATCTACTTCAATAAAAGTCTTTCGCTAGCTGAGGAAACCGGTAATCAAAGGGGACTTTCGAATACATTGATAAGTATTGCAAATATCTATTTTGAAGAAGGTAAATTGAAGGAAGCAGAAAGTTTTGGCTGGAAAAGCATGGAGATCTCCAAAAAATTAGGCTACCCCGAAAATATCAGGAATGCAGGTAACTTGCTTAGTCAGGTTTGTGCTTCGCTGGGGAATTACAAGAAAGCTTATGAAATGCACGTCATCTTCAAAAGAATGGCAGATAGCATCAATAACCTCAGTAATCGTCGCGTTGCATTGCAAAAAGACCTACAGTACAATTACGACAAAAAAGCGGCACAGGATAGCATTAAGTCGTCTGAGGAAAGAAAGATCGCAAAAGCGAATCTGGATGCCAGCAGGGCCCAACTAAAGGAAGAAAGAACTCTCAAGTTTGCTCTGTACGGTGGTTTTGCAATGGTGATCATCTTTTCCGGATTCTTATACAATCGTTTCAGAATAACCATGAAGCAAAAGCTGATCATTGAAAAGAAGGAACTTGAAACGCAAAGACAAAAACAAGTGATAGAAGAGAAACAAAAAGAAGTGATGGATTCTATTTACTATGCTCAACGAATTCAAAAGGCGCAATTGCCAACTGAGAAAATGATTCATAGAACCATCAACAAATTAAATAGAAACAAATAAAATCTTCTCTTTTCTGTTTTTAATTTCAATAGCTAAATTATTTCTTTCAATGGCTATCCTTCCTTACTTGATCTCCCAAACATCGCCCGAGTGAAAGAACTCATTCAGATTTTTGTATTTGTTTTTTGATTTGGCTAGATTCAATTGATCCTGCATTAAGCTATCGTACGTATTTGTTTCCACATTTCTGATCACTCCCATTGCTACCGGCAATTCAGGCAGACTCATTCTCACCAATAAAAAATGCAATGCAGGATCAGGATCTTCTGCATTATGAACCAGAATATCCTTTTCTGTTATTCCATTCTCGCCAATCACTACTGCTTCCAGCTTTAACCCGTTCAGTCGTATTCCTTTATTCTTTAATTTGCCATACAACATTGGCTTGCCATGTTCAAGAAAAAGTTGATTATCATCTCTTGTTTCTTTGGAGGAGATCAGATCATGTACACCATCATTGAAAATGACACAGTTCTGCAGGATCTCTACCAAAGAAGTTCCCTTGTGCATTTCAGCAGAAACAAAAACATCCGCCATCACTTTTGGATTGGCATCACTTATCCTCGCGAAGAATGTAGCGCGTGCACCTAAAGCCAAGGCTCCGGGTAAAAAGGCTTCTTCAATGGTGCCATGGGGCGACGATTTTGTAACAGAACCTATCTCCGTTGTGGGGGAAAATTGTCCCTTCGTTAATCCATAGATCTTATTATTGAATAAAAGAATATTCAGATCGATATTCCTTCGTAAGAGATGGATCAAGTGATTTCCTCCAATAGCCAATGCATCACCATCACCCGTGATCTCCCAAACACTTAGTTCCGGATTTGCGAGTTTAACACCGGAAGCAATGGCAGCAGCTCTGCCATGTATGGTATGGAACCCATAGGCACTCATATAATATGGGAAACGGGAAGAACATCCTATTCCTGAAATGAAAACTATATCCTCCTTGTTCTTTCCTATTCTGGGTAGTGCATTCTGAACTGCAGTCAGGATGGCGTAATCTCCACAACCCGGACACCATTTCACTGCCTGATTACTTACAAAATCTGCTTTTGTCAAGCTGCATGTTGCATTCTCTGTACTCATGACTTTAAAATTAAAATTTCATTTATCCTTTCTTTCAATTCACTGATTCCGAATGGCTGACCTTGTACCTTATTTATCTGTAAATAATCAAATTGAGGTAACTGGCTCTTTAAGTGAGAAGCAAATTGTCCGAGATTCAATTCACATACAACTATTCTTTTGAATTTACTGAAAATCTCAACAGTATTCTTAGGTAAAGGATTGATGTAATTGAAATGCGCAAATCCTATATCTGCTCCTTCTTTCTGCAGTTCATTCACAGCTCCATAGATTGTACCATAAGTTCCACCCCATCCTACCACAAGCAAACCGCTTTTATCTTTCCCTTTTACACGCTGATCCGGTATATAATTTTCTACTCTTTTTACTTTTCTAGCCCTTTGCAATACCATCTGTTCATGATTCTCCGGATCATGAGAAATATTTCCGCTTACATCCTGTTTTTCAAGTCCACCTATTCTATGTTCAAATCCTTTCATTCCCGGGATCACCCATTTTCTAGCCAGACTTTCCGGATCTCTTTGATAAGGTTTCCATTCATTCGCAGAAACAGTTACATTTTGCAAATGTATCTCCGGCAGTTCTTCAGTAGATTTTACTCTCCATGCTTCAGCTCCGTTTCCTAAATATCCATCTGTGAGTAAGATCACCGGCGTCATATGTTCAAGTGCAATCTTACATGCCTGATAGGCATAGTCAAAACAATCAGAAGGAGAACTTGCTGCGATCACAACAACGGGACTCTCTCCGTTCCTTCCATATAAGGCTTGAAGAAGATCTGATTGCTCTGTCTTGGTTGGTAAACCTGTACTCGGACCACCACGTTGCACATTCACGATCACCAAAGGCAATTCTGTCATTACCGCCAAGCCTATTGCTTCTCCCTTTAATGCAAGACCCGGGCCTGAGGTTGTGGTGACAGCTAAATTTCCTGCAAAACTTGCACCAATCGTCGAACAAATACCTGCTATTTCATCTTCTGCCTGAAAAACTTTTGCACCACTCCATTTATGCTTCACCAATTCCTGCATGATATCAGTGGCAGGCGTGATAGGATAAGAACCTAAAAACACAGGACGTTTACTTTTTTCAGATGCAGCCATAATGCCCCAGGCCACTGCTTTGTTTCCGGTTATATTTCTATAGATCCCTGCCTTATTGGAAGCAGGAAGTATAGTATAAGCAAAACTCACCGCTTCCATCGTTTCAGCAAGATCGAACCCTGCATTCAATGCCGCAATATTCGCTTGAACCAATGAAGGTAACTTCTTGAATTTTTCTTTTACAAAGTTTTCCGCTTGCGTTATGGATCTGTTGAACATACAATTGATAAAACCCAAGGCAAAAAGATTTTTACAGCGAACGATAGACTTGTTATCTATACCAAGATTCAATTCAGTGATTCGTTTTTTTGTCAATGATGAGATGGGAACCCGAATCACTTCGTAACCTTCCAGAGACCCATCCTCAAGAGGATTGGAAGTGAATTCTGCCTTTTCCAAACTCTTTTGATCAAAACTGTCAATGTCGGTAATGATGATAGCGTTCTTTCTTATGCACCTGAAATTTGTCTTAAGTGCCGCCGGATTCATCGCAACAAGCACATCCGCAAGATCGCCCGGAGAATGAATTCCGGATCTGCCGAAATGTAACTGAAACCCTGAAACACCGGCAACTGTTCCTGCCGGAGCCCTGATCTCAGACGGATAATCCGGAAAAGTAGCAATGTCATTACCAAGTAAGGCTGATTCGTCGCTGAACTGAGATCCTGTGAGCTGCATACCATCACCTGAATCTCCAGCAAATTTTATAACAACCTTTTCTACTTCAATATTCTTTTTCTCAAGTGCCATGTTCAAATATTTTACTACTAATTTACCAGCATAAAACAAATTGGAATATGATTCAAATCATACAATAATTTAAGGAAGAATCGGAACTTAACGCTTGCAATTCAATCATTAAAAATATAATTATGGCTATTATAATAACAGATGAATGCATTAACTGTGGAGCATGCGAACCAGAATGCCCAAACAATGCAATTTACAAGAACGGTGAAGAATGGAGTTATGCCGACGGCACAACACTCTCTGGCAACATCACTTTGGCAAACGGCGAAAAAAAGAATGCAGATGACAGGAACACTCCTGTATCAGCTGACTATTTTTATATTGTATCCGACAAATGCACGGAGTGCATCGGATTTCATGATGAACCACAATGCGCCTCAGTTTGTCCTGTTGATTGCTGTATAGCTGACGAAAATCATAAAGAAACCAAGGAGGAACTAGAAGCCAAAAAAGAGTTTCTGCATAAATAATTGAAGAATTGGAAAAAAAGGGAATGATACTGCTGGCCGCCGGCAACTCATCCAGAATGGGCGAGTGTAAATTCCTGCTGAAAACAGCTGATGGTATCACTTTTCTTGAAAAACAATTAAACAGCGCCTTATTATTTCCTTTTAATAAGATTACAGTTGTTAGTTCTCTTCACAATTATGCAAGAACAGACAAGGTGTGTTCAAGTTTAAGATCTGACAAAATTGAAGTCATCATCAATCAGTTTCCGGAACGGGAACGATTCTATTCAATCCAATGTGGTTTAAGGCATATGATCGGTTTTGATCATTGTTTTATACAAAATGCAGATAATCCGGATCTAAAATCACTTACTTTATACGAACTGGATTCAGAAAGAAAAAGTGCAGATTGCATTATCCCGGTAAATGAAAATAAAGGAGGTCACCCGGTATTGATTGGAAAGACCATCATCAAAGATCTGCTTGTTGCTCCTGAGAACAGCCGACTTGACAAAGAACTTGAAAAGTACAGTTGCAAAAGAGTGAATGTTCAGGATAATTCCATTCACCTGAATATCGATACACCGGAAGATTACAAGAATTACATCGGTAAAACTAAAGGAAAATGAAGAAAGATCTCTTTCAAATAATTGAAGAGCTTCATAAGCAAGGCAAAGATTGCGCACTTTGCACTGTTATACAATCCAGCGGTTCAACTCCCTTGAAAGCAGGGGCTAAAATGATCGTAAGTGAAAATGGAGAGATCTATGGCACAATAGGTGGTGGTGACCTTGAAAAGTCAGTCATTCAAAATGCAATTCAGATCATCCGACAGGGACATTCTGAATTATTCACGCATAATTTATTGCAACAACATGGTATGTGTTGTGGCGGAAAACTGAGCATCTTCATTGACTTTCTTAGGAAACCCGATAAACTCTATATTTTCGGAGCAGGACATGTTGGAAGAGCATTGGCACAAATAGCAACGACATTGCCTTTTGACATCTATTTGATAGATGACAGAAAGATAGAAATGGATAAGTTCTTGCACGCGGGAGTGAATAAGATCCCTTTAAGCTACAAGGAGATCCTCCCCTCTCTTCCTTTTAGCAAAGGAACATATGTTGCCATCATGACAAGAGATCACGCAATGGACAGGGAGATCCTTTCCTATTGCATTCACAAGAACCTAAGCTATCTGGGAATGATCGGAAGCAGAAGAAAAATTGAGATCACAAAAAAAATGTTTTTGTCGGGTGGAATTTGCACAGAGGAAGAATTTGAAAGGATCGATTCTCCTATGGGAATTAACATTGAAGCTCAATCTCCCGAAGAGATCGCAGTAAGTATACTGGCGGGGATCATTCAACATAAGAATGAAGGTCCTTTCGCTACTTTAAAAAATGTAACTCAAATAAATCACAAACAAAATGTATGAGAATACTTCAATTAAATATTAATGGGAAGGAATTTAAAGTTCTCGCTGAGGATCATGATACACTCGCAAAAGTGATCAGAGAAAAAGCAGAACTGACCGGAACAAAAATTGGATGTGAACAGGGAAGTTGTGGTGCCTGCACTGTGTGGGCGGACGGAAAACCTGTACAAAGTTGTATCACCCCTGCTTTCAGATTTGAAGGCGTTGCCATCACTACAATTGAGGGTATTGGTAATGCAGCTAACATGCATCGCATGCAGGAAAAGTTTACGGAATATGGGGCAGTGCAATGCGGTTATTGTACTCCGGGTATGATCATGACCTCTCTTGCTTTTCTGAAGGATAATCCAAATCCGAACAGAGATGAGATCAGAGAAGCGATCTCCGGAAATCTGTGTCGTTGCACAGGATACATTAAGATCATCGATGCAATAGAAGCTTATGTGAAAAATGAAAGCAAATGCGGGTGTGGAGGAAATTGTTCATCAGAAGAAAAAACGCCAGAAAAGAAGAAACATTTACTTGGAGTTGGGAGACCCTACATTGAAGCAAATAAGAAAGTGACCGGTACTGCAGATTATGCCGATGATATAAAGATCAAAAATGCACTGCATTGCAAATTCTTAAGAAGTACCTACCCTCATGCAAAAATACTGGAAATAGACACGAAAGCTGCTTCTGAACTAAAAGGTGTTGCTTACATAGCCACCGGCAGAGAATTGCCTTTAAGTTTTGGTGTGTTGCCCATCTCACAGGATGAAAATGCAATGGCAGTAGAAAAGACCCGATATGTTGGAGAGATCGTTGCTGCAGTTGCTGCAGAGACAGAGGAAATAGCAACAGAGGCGCTTCAATTGATAAAAGTAAAATACAAAACGCTTCATCCTTTTCTGGAGATGGAAGATTCACTTGCAGATGCCGGCAATAATGAAAAGATCCATGCGCATGTAAAATTCAACAATAACATTCACAAAAAAGCAGAGCTTAGGTTTGGAGATCAGAAAAAAGGATTGGAAGACGCTGATCTTCGCTTAGACATGGATTTTGATTTTAAAGGGATCAATCATGCATTTACTGAACCTCATGCAGCAACTGCGTTTTGGGATGAAAATGGACTTACGATCATTACTGCAACTCAGGTACCACACTACCTGCATCGTTTCCTTGCAAAGGTAATGGAGGTTCCGATGAGCAGGGTTCGTGTGATCAAACCCTACGTTGGCGGTGGCTTTGGAGGAAAGAGTGATCCTTTCCCACATGAAATG
>DAORJH010000021.1:0-12956 GCA_035438925.1 Bacteroidia bacterium
ACGCTACACCCCGAAGAGCTTTTTTGTTTTAGTCATCGTGGCGCGATCCGCCCCGATAGCTATCGGGGTGCGCTACACCCCGTACTTCTCAAAATTGAGATTGCAAATATAC
Source organism: Bacteroidia bacterium (assembly GCA_035438925.1). GTDB lineage: Bacteria > Bacteroidota > Bacteroidia > B-17B0 > Aurantibacillaceae > Aurantibacillus. The sequence goes on from DAORJH010000021.1 coordinate 113, forward strand.
ATTTTTTTGATGTTTTCACAATATTTTAATAATTCTAGTCCCCACTTTCCTCTCAAAACGCTATAATCTCGTAACTTTACCTCAATTATGCAGGAACAGATCCTCATCCTCGATTTCGGCTCGCAATATACCCAGCTAATAGCACGCCGACTTCGCGAAATAAACGTTTATTGCGAAATCCACCCGTTTAATAAGATACCTGCGCTCAATAGCAGCATAAAAGGTGTCATATTATCTGGTAGTCCCCACAGTGTAAGGGAAGAAAATCCCCCTAAACCCGATATTTCTCATATCAAAGGCAAGATCCCATTATTGGGAGTTTGTTACGGCGCTCAGTTTCTGGCTCATTTTTATGGTGGAGAAGTTGGAAAATCGAACACTAGGGAATATGGCCGAGCGCATCTCGAAATAAAGGACCAAAAAGACAGATTATTCTCAACGATCCCGGAAGAATCACAGGTCTGGATGAGTCATGCCGACACTATACTTAGAATCCCCGACAATTATAAGATCACAGCCAGCACACATGATGTAAAGGTTGCCGGATATAAAATAGAAGGGGAAGAGACCTATGGAATTCAATTTCATCCGGAAGTCTATCATACAACCGATGGAACAGCTATGCTCCGGAATTTTGTATTTGATATTTGTGGCTGCAAAGGTGATTGGACGCCTGCTGCATTTGCAGAAACAACAGTAAATGATCTTAAAAAACAACTTGGAACTGATAAAGTGATCCTTGGATTGAGTGGAGGAGTTGATAGCAGTGTAGCAGCCATGTTGCTTCATAAAGCAATTGGAAAGAATTTGCATTGCATTTTCGTCGACAATGGTCTTCTCCGTAAGGATGAATTTGAAAATGTTCTTGATTCTTACAAACACATGGGCCTTAATGTAAAGGGAGTAAATGCAAAACAAAAGTTTTACGATGCTTTAAAAGGTGAGAGTGATCCGGAGAGAAAAAGAAAAGCGATCGGAAAAGTTTTCATTGATGTTTTTGACGAAGAATCGAAGGTCGATAAAGATGCAAAGTGGCTCGGACAAGGAACCATCTATCCGGATGTGATCGAAAGCATGAGCGTGAAGGGTCCGTCAGCTACAATCAAGTCCCACCACAATGTGGGTGGATTGCCGGATTACATGAAACTGAAAGTTGTAGAACCACTTCGCAGTTTATTCAAAGATGAAGTAAGAAGAGTAGGTCATCAATTAGGTCTTGATCAGAATTTATTGCAACGTCATCCTTTCCCGGGTCCTGGACTTGCAATTCGAATATTGGGTGATATCACTGAACAGAAAGTAAAGATATTGCAAGAGGTGGATGCAATTTTCATCAATGGCCTGAAAGAAAACGGACTCTATAACCAGGTGTGGCAGGCAGGGGCAATTTTATTACCTGTTCAAAGCGTTGGCGTTATGGGTGATGAAAGAACTTACGAAAATGTGGTGGCCTTAAGAGCAGTGAGCAGTACAGATGGTATGACTGCAGACTGGTGTCATTTGCCATACGAGTTTCTTGCCAAGATCAGTAACGAGATCATCAATAAAGTAAAAGGAGTGAACAGGGTTGTATATGACATCAGTTCAAAACCTCCGGCCACCATTGAGTGGGAATAATTTTTCATTAAGCATTTGTCAATTTCTGTCAGAAATATTTTTGTGATTCTGTTCCTGTTTTCAGGAATGATGCTCTTTTCTCAGTCCAAATCCACAGTGATCCAAAAGATCAATGGATCTGATTTTTATATTCACAAAATTGAGAAAGGCCAAAGTTTGTATTCCATCTCCAAATTATATGATGTTAGTCTGGATGAGATCTATAACCAGAATCCGGAAGCGAAGACGGGAACTAAGTCAGGGCAAGAAATTAAAATTCCAGTAAAGAACAAAGCGCAAACAGTTAACACGCCAACTGTTCAGGCGAAGACAAATACAATTACTTCAACTGGACAATCACCAATTGACACGAATCAATACATTGTCTACAAAGTTGGAGCTAAAGAAACTTTGTATGCTATCACCAAGAAACTGAATATCACCGAAGCAGAATTGAAACTCTATAATCCTTCTTTGCTTACACAAGGACTTAAGGAAGGACAACAACTCATCGTTGGAGAGAAAAAGAAGAGTCCAGCGAATCATGTTAGCACTGCTACATTAAGTTCTTCTGTAAAAGATTCCATCAGCAACAGAGTGATTAATATACCTAAAAAACAGGCATATAAACTCGCATTGATACTTCCCTTTCGTTTCGAAGAATCTGTGAATCTGGATATACCTTTAATGGTCAAGAATAAGACGAATTTTCCAGCCATCCCTGCGTTGGCATTGGATTTTTATCTGGGCTTCAAGAGAGCGGTTGATTCACTTAGCGCAGGAGATTTTTCAGTGAACATTGATCTTTACGATATAGATGATAAAGATTCCATCAAACTCGCACAGACTGTAAAAGATCCTAAGTTCAAACAGACAGATCTGATCTTCGGACCTTTGCATGCTTATGGCTTCAAGCCAATGGCGCAAATGGCAAAAGACCTTGGAATTCCTATTGTATCACCGGTTACTCAGCAGAACAAGATCCTTTTCAATAACGTGTATGTTTCTAAAACGAATCCTTCTCAATTCACTTTGCTGGAAAGTTTAGCTGATTACTGTATTGATTCACTTATCCGATCAAACGAAAATATTATTTTGGCCATGCCTTCTGTCAAGGACCCTAAGGAAGATAATTTCGCAAAGGCATTTAAAAAATATTACAATGACAGGCAAAAGGCTCTCGGAAAGACGGCAAAAGATACGATCACGGTTGTGAAAGGATTAGAAGGTGTGAAAAGAGTGTATAAGCAGGATGTGAAAAATGTGATTGTTATACTAAGTACAAATCAGGTATTTCTATCTGATTTCACTACGCAGCTGGCCGTCTATGCAGCTAAAAAGGATGTTGTTCTCTGTGGATGGCAAAGCGTGACCGCATTGGATAATATTGATCAGGAATACCTCAATCAATTGCATTATACGTTTCCTTGCCAATACAATCTAACCAATACTTCAGCGTATGCAGGAGTGATTGAAAGTTACAGATCCTTGCAAAGCTCCTATCCGGGAGAGTATTTTTTCATTGGATTTGATATTGCCCACTATTACCTTAAATTATTAAAAGAACAAGGTCCCGGTTTTGTGATTCAGCTTGATAAATTCCCACAAGAAACAAATTATACGCGATTCAATTTTGTTCGCCCTGATGCTAATACGGGATTTGATAACAGAGGAACATTTATTTTTACTTATCAGGACTATAGTCTCCGCAAAACCGGATGGAAATAAATAAGGAGAGCATTTCTCAATGGCTCATGTCACTTCAGGATAGTATTTGTTCGTCGCTTGAAAAAGCTGACGGTAAAGGATTATTTCAAGAAGATCTATGGAAAAGAGAAGAGGGGGGTGGTGGAAGAACCCGGATCATGAAAGAGGGGGCTGTCATTGAAAAAGGAGGAGTGCTTTATAGCGCAGTACATGGTGACGCTCCGGATTTTCTGTTCAAGGAAAAGGATCATACAGTAAAAAGTGATCAGGAGAAGAAGCCGCAATTTTATGCAACCGGTGTATCAATCGTGATCCATCCAAACAATCCAATGGTCCCTATCATTCACATGAACGTTCGGTATTTTGAAATGACAGGAGGAGTTAAATGGCTGGGTGGCGGTATCGATCTTACTCCCCATTATATAAATGAAGAGGATGCGAGATATTTTCATTCACAACTGAAAACGGTTTGCGATAAGCATCACAAGGAGTATTATACCAGACACAAAAAGTGGGCAGATGATTATTTCTTCATTCAGCATCGCAATGAAACAAGGGGAATTGGAGGGATCTTCTTTGATCGTATGAATGAAGATGCTGAAATGAGTTTTGAAAAGAACCTGAATTATTGGAAGGATGTTGGTTCCTTATTTGCCTCCGTTTATTCCGAATTAGTGCAACGTAATATGAACAGATCCTTCACCGAAAAAAATAAGAACTGGCAATTGCTCAGAAGGGGAAGGTATGTGGAATTTAATCTCGTTTACGATAAGGGAACAAAATTCGGTCTCGAGTCCAATGGAAGAGTAGAATCTATTTTAATGAGTTTACCAAAAATGGCTGGATGGGAATATGATTTTAAACCTGCAGCCGGTTCACCGGAAGAGAAGACCCTTTCCTTGCTAAAAAAAGGAATTGACTGGATATAATTTATAAGTAATAATTTACTCCTTACAATTAACAAGTTTAATCGTTTTCTTTGAGCTTGAACTGAAAACATCAAGAAAATATATGCCAGATTGGATATTGTTTAGTTTTATTTCATATTTGTTTTCAGACATGTATTCAAATGTTAAAGGGATTTCATTTCCTAATAAATCCGTCATTTTTAAATGAGTGAGCTCATTAAAAGTGTGTAAGTAAAGTGTATTTACGAAAGGGTTTGGAAATACCTTATTAACAATTAGTTTTTGATTTTCATTTATGCCAATAGGCATTCCATAACAAAAATTTACTGGATTAATTCCTATGTTAGGAGAGTACATTGTGTTACCAGCATTGATGCAAGGTGATCCGCCTGTTAAGTAAGGTTGTTGACCATTTAGATACAAAGGATCCATAGATATATTATAGTAGGAATCGACTGGGTCACCGTTAGAATTAGTGCTTACAATTTGTCCAATTCCTAAAATCTGAATGTTTATATAATTTCCATTTGTATTATTCCATGTGTTGTTATAAGAAACAGATGAAGGAGTAGTTGAGCAAGTAGGTGGACAATCAGGTGTGTGTTGAATTACACCATTTATATTATTAATAATTATATTATTAATAATTTTAGGAGAAGAATGAAATCCATTTATGTCTATGGCCACTGTGTTATTATAAATTGTATTATTAATTATATTTGGTCTTGGTGTTGGTGTAATATTGTCGCCAACATTTACTCCAAACTTACAATCATGTATAATATTATTAAATATTAATGATGAATCAAAGGCGCCACAATCAATGCCGTAACCACGGGAAGGATCAGAAATATTATAAACTACATTGTTTCTTATAGTTCCTTTGCTAAAAGTTCTGATACCTCTGCCTTTTCCATTATAAATAGTATTACATTCTAATATTGGAGCTGATTGATATAGTTGAATTCCTATGGAATAAAACTGAGAATTAAAATCATAAATACTATTATTGGTAACTAATGATGAAGAGAAATCTAAATCAATCCCCGCTAAATCAAATCTTGAAATATTGTTGAATGAAATTTCAGGGCTACAACTTTTGACGGAGATACCTTTATAAGCATATTCAATGTCACAATATTTTATTTCAGAGGAATTATTTAATAGAAGTATTCCACTCCAGTTTCCTGAAATTTGAGGTATAATATTAGATGTAAATAGTATCCTATTGAATTGATTTCCTACTGCTTTTAAAGTGCCATTAGAAGTTAAAGTATAATTACCATTGAATTTGATAGAAGTTCCTGGACTTATCACTAATGTGTTCCCATTAGGTATAGATATATTTCCGTCTATTAGGTAGATGTTTGTATTTGTCCATGTGCCTGATACGGTTCCTGTAGGAACAACAATGATATTTCCTGGATTGAGACTTGCTGTAGGCAATACTAATGTATTAGTAAGAATAACAGGCTGATTACTATTGTAATAAAATGTTTGGTAACCTGATTTTGAAAATTCAATATTATAACTTCCGCCAATAATATTAATCGAATAATTACCAGTCGCGTTAGTATATACTGAATCTGATGCAGCTGTGCCCGGATTCGCCTTAAATTTCACTTTAATTCCAGAATGATTGATTTGTGAAGCTAGCATGGCGATTCCGTTTAATTGGCAATGTAAAGTATAATTAAGAAAGCAAAAAAAATAAAAAAGAAATTTGATCGAATTCATAAAAAAGTTTGTAATGCCAATTTACAAAAAAACATCAAGATTACACTGGCTAATTAAGTTTTTTTAATTTGTAATAAAATAAGAGTAACCAATTTAGCTTCGAATCCAACGGTAGAATAGAATCTATTTTAATGAGTTTGCCTAAAATGGCCGGGTGGGAATATGATTTTAAAACAGAAGCAGGATCACCGGAAGAGGAGACCCTTTCCTTGCTTAAAAAAGGAATTAACTGGGCTGAATAAAATTATTTAAGAATTCATTCGTAAATCTTCATTCGTACTTCGAAAATCGTCAATCGTACTTCGAAAATCGTACTTACCTTATCCTTTTTTGAATCGATAGACAACAAAGAGCATAAAGAGAATGGGTAGCGAACTAAACACCATTCCCAAATAACCTTTCGGGTAGGTTTCCTCTTCGTAATAATATTTCTGATTCAGAAAAATATTGATCCCTGAGAGGATGAATCCTACAATGGAAAGGCTGATGCCGAAGAAAAGATTCTGGATCTTGAAGATGCAGACGCTGGCGCAGATGCCGACCGCAATTGCAAGATAACCGAGGGTGTAATAAACGATGCGCCGATTCATTATTCAACAAAATAATTCATGATGCGACGTCGCAACTTGCTGGAATAGGTTTGGTATTGCCAGTCGCTGTGATTATTTGTTGCGTTGATGCATTTTCCAAATTGCTTTACGCGGTATTTCATTTCTTCGGTGAGCAGGTTAAATAATTCAAATGCTTCATCAAAGTCAGATGCATTGTCCTTTATCCTTGCGAAGTGATCTTCCAGACTTTCGTCCAGTACCACTTGAGGTTTATGACCCTTTCGTAATGCCATCAGATAGCGATCGCGAACAATGAATGCTTCGGCACTGGAGTTAAGAAAACGTTCTTTGATCTCAGCCGGCATCTCATAATCATTCTCCAATTCATAATCCCACTCATCCTTATACCTGTGTTCTAGGTATAAATGTGGAGCCACGAAAACATGTTTCCAGTCAATAGGGTATTGCCATAAATTAAAACGGCGCGAATTATTTCCCAGATCAATGATCTTGAACTGCTTTTTATTTGGTAACACCCGGCTTCCTCTTCCTATCATCTGATGGTAAAGAGTAAGAGATTTTGTAGCACGGTTCAGCATGATCGTTTCCACTTCCGGCTCATCAAATCCCGTTGTTAGAATACTCACGGAAGTAAGAATTCCGTTCTTGGTATTTCTGAACCACTCTAGCGTTTCCGCTCTGTCCTTATCTGAAAAAGTACTATCGAGATGACGGACGGGAAGTCCTTTTTTCTTGAATGTTTCATAAACGGCAATGCTGGTTAAAATACCCGCATTAAAGATCAAGGTCTTTGTTCCTTTGGCAACTTCTTCATAGGCCTCCAGTAATTTACCTTGCATGATAGCTTGCGTGTAAAGCATCTCATGTGATCCAACAGTGAATTCACCGTTGTTTCCTACGCGAAGTGTACTCAGATTCACATCAAAACTATATGTATTTCCTTCACACAAATAGCCTGCCTCGATCAGGGAGGAAATGCTTTCCCCTACTATGAGATCACTATAGGTTTGATACAAGGGAAGTTTTTTATTGGAGCTTAAGGGTGTTGCCGTTACTCCCAGAATATTCACATCCTGAAAATAATGGAAGATCTTACGAAAAGAATTGTTGTGTGCCTCATCCACGATTACAAGACCAATGTCCTCAAGGAACTGATCGTTTTCCTGCAGACGATTATTCAGTGTTTCAACAAGCGCAGTGAAACTCTGGTATTCGCTCTGCTGAGGTAAATTCTTTACTTCGCTGTTGATCACCTTATTTCTGATACCTAATTCGGCAAGAACATCAGAGGTTTGTTTACTTAATTCGATTCGATGTGTCAGTATCAGCACTTTTCTTCCGGTTTTTTCAATGTACCTTCTTGCAATCTCAGAGAAAATGATGGTCTTTCCTCCTCCTGTTGGGAGCTGAAAAAGTAAATTGGCATTGGGAGGAAGTTCAATGAGCCGATTAAAAATATTGTTCACCGCATTCTCCTGGAAAGGATACAATTTGCGTGGTTCGGAACTAGTGATACTTTCTGTACTCATAAAAAAAGCAAAGGCGAATATACGCTTAAATCAAGGGAAAATTTCAAAAAATATTGTAAATAATGACCGAAGATTTGAACAGTAAAAAGAAATTGTTTATAAAACTCTATCTTCGCTCTGAATGAAACTGGCAGGAAATAAATTTGTTTTGAGTGTATTCTCATCGCTCCTGTTGATCCTTGCCTGGCAACCCAATTTCAGCTTCCTTATTTTTATTGCCTTTGTTCCTCTTTTACTTATCGAGGATGAGATCTCAGCAAGTGCTAGCACAAAGAAGAAACTAAAGATATTCGGATTTTCCTACCTCGTATTCGCCCTCTGGAATGTAGGCGTTACCTGGTGGGTCTACTACGCGTCAGCCGGTGGCTCACTTATGGCGTTTTTTCCCAACGCTTTGCTCATGGGTATAATCTTTCTCATTTTTTCCAATCTTAAAAACCGCATTGGATCAAAATGGGGAATTTGGATATTCATACCATTTTGGCTGGCATTTGAATATGGACATTCCGTTTGGGATCTTGCGTGGATCTGGCTCAATCTTGGAAATGTGTTCTGTTGGCATCCGAATTGGATACAGTGGTATGAATTCACCGGTTCCTCTGGAGGAAGTTTATGGGTGCTGATAGTGAATGTTTTGATCTTTAGTGCGATTAAAAACACAGAACAGCAGAAAAATAAGTTGAAATGGATCGGAATCTCTTTGTCACTTATTTTACCGATCGCTATGTCGTATTTGATCCTTGGTCTTCGTTCTCCCCTAAATGAAAATAGAAAAAATGTGGTGATCGTTCAGCCAAATATCGATCCTTACAACGAAAAATTCGACCTTGATTATGAAAGTCAGTTCCGTAAAATGCTCAAACTCATTCAGGGCAAGGTAAACTCTGAAACGGATTATCTTGTGCTACCAGAAACTTTCATAACCGGAATAGAGTGGTTTGGAGTTAATGAGAATGAAATTGAAAAGAGCGAAGAGATAAAATGGTTTCGTGATAGTTTGATCTCTCGCTTCCCGCAATTGAAAATCGTAGTTGGTGCCAGTTCTTATCTTATCTATAAGGATGAAAAGAGTGCAACGGCTACTTCGCGAAAAGACAGATCGGGAATTTATTTTGATTGTTTCAATACTGCCTTCCAGATCGACAAGGATCGTGTTCAGCTCTATCACAAATCTAAATTGGTTCCCGGTGTGGAAAGGATGCCTTTTCCGGCTCTGTTCAAGCCTTTAGAAAATTTGGCCATTGATCTTGGCGGCACTAGTGGGAGTTTAGGAACGCAGACCGAAAGGGCCAACTTTTACGATGAGAATAATAAATCGGGAATAGCTCCGGTGATCTGCTATGAAAGTGTTTTCTCTGATTACGTTTCGGGTTATATTCGTAAGGGAGCCGATTTTATTTTTATTATTACAAATGATGGATGGTGGAGCGATTCACCAGGACATATTCAGCATTTGAATTATGCCAGGATCAGGGCTGTAGAAACAAGACGGCAAATAGCCAGAAGTGCGAATACAGGAATTAGTTGCGTGATCGATGAATTCGGAAGTATTAGCCAGGCAACTGAATACTGGAAAGAAGCTGTTATTTCAGCACAGATCTTTGGTAATTCTGAACAGACCTTTTTCACAAAGTTTGGAGATCTCATCTCGTATATTTCAGTGATTCTAACGGGTTTATGCCTTTCTTTTTCCATCTGGCTTCGTTTCACAAAAGGGAATAAATAATTTCTTTCCTCTCAGTAAAAAAACAGTAATTTAGAGGAGAAATTAATATAAAGCACTCAAAATTATATGGAAAAATTTGACGTTACTGTGATTGGTTCGGGTCCCGGTGGTTATGTAGCAGCGATTCGTTGCGCTCAATTAGGAATGAAAACTGCTTTAATTGAAAAATATGCAACGCTAGGCGGAACATGTTTGAATGTAGGATGTATCCCTTCAAAAGCTTTGCTGGATTCAAGCGAACATTTCTTTAACGCACTTCACAATTTCAAAGAACACGGAATTGATATAGATGAACCGAAGGTCAATATCAAGCAAATGATCGAAAGAAAAAGAGGAGTTATTAAAATGACCTGTGATGGAATCAATTTTCTGATGAAGAAAAATAAGATCACCGTTTATACAGGTCATGGTACCTTTGCTTCAAAAAATACAATTGATATTACAATGGAGGGGGGAAAGAAGGAAACAATTGAAACTGCGAAGACGATCATTGCAACCGGATCGAAGCCATCTTCACTTCCCGGAATTGAGATCGACAAAAAACGAGTGATCACGTCTACAGAAGCATTGGAATTATCAGAAGTACCGAAGCACTTGATCATCATTGGTGGCGGGGTGATAGGCCTGGAATTGGGAAGTGTTTATGCGCGTTTGGGTGCTAAAATAACTGTGGTGGAATTTATGGATCGTTTAATTCCCGGAATGGATGGAGCCTTAAGTAAAGAATTGCAAAGGGTCTTGAAGAAAGAGCTCGGATTCGAATACATGTTCAAACACAAGGTTACCGGTGTTAGTGCCAAAGGAAAAGAAGTTACTGTTACGGCACTCAATGCAAAAGATGAGAAGGTGGAAGTAAAAGGTGACTATTGCCTTGTAGCTGTTGGAAGAAAACCTTACACGGAGAATTTAGGTTTGGATAAAGCAGGAGTGAAAATGGACAGCAGAGGAAAAATTGAAACGGATGATCATTTGAAGACAAATGTAGACGGGATCTATGCTATAGGAGATGTAGTAAAAGGTGCAATGTTAGCACATAAGGCAGAAGAAGAAGGGGTTTATGTTGCAGAAACGATGGCAGGACAAAAACCACATATCAATTATAATTTAATTCCGGGAGTTGTTTATACCTGGCCGGAAGTTGCTGCTGTTGGTTATACCGAAGAACAGTTAAAGGAGAAAGGAACAAAATACAAGGTGGGGAATTTTCCTTTCAAAGCAAGTGGAAGAGCGAGAGCAAGTATGGATACGGATGGATTCGTAAAAGTATTGGCAGATGAATCAACGGATGAGATATTAGGTGTACACATGATCGGTCCACGTGCTGCTGATATGATCGCTGAAGCAGTTGTTGCTATGGAGTATAGGGCAAGTGCCGAAGATATTTCAAGAATGAGTCATGCACATCCAACCTTTACCGAAGCAATGAAAGAGGCTTGTTTGGATGCAACTGCAAAAAGGGCACTCCATATTTAATTTGGAAACAGTTTTTGTTGTATGCACGCAGGAAGAAGATTCACATTAAGGCAGGTTATTTATTGGACAAGAAGAGACATTCAATTCTTTGTCATTTATTCAATAGTTATTACTTCGCTTTATTTTTTTCTTCATCTCAACTGGCTTATCATACCTTGGGTAGCAATTGGTCTGGTTGGTACGGCCGCAGCCTTCCTGATCGGATTCAAGAATACGCAAACGTACAATCGCACTTGGGAGGCTCGTCAGATCTGGGGCGCTATTGTGAATAGCAGCAGAACCTGGGGAATACTTGTTAAGGATACTGTGAATGGGGGAGAAGATGAAATTCGTAAATTATTTTACAGACACTTTGCCTGGTTAACTGCTTTGCGTTATCAACTGAGAGAATTCAGAACCTGGGAAACGACCCAATTGGCAAGTAATATTGAATTTTCTAACTTTTATACGGTGCCTGAGAAAGAAACGAAACTGGAAGATGAGTTGAGTAAGTATCTTTCTGAAGAAGAATTGAAATTCATTCTCACTAAAAAGAACAAAGCTGCTCAACTCATAGCCATGCAGTCCTCACATCTACGCAAATTAAGAGATTCCGGTAAACTTTCTGAATTGGATTTTATCGAACTTCAAAGAACACTCTCCGCATTTTACGAGAATCAGGGCAAATCAGAGCGTATCAAGAATTTCCCTTATCCCCGTCAGTTTGCTACAGTGAATCAGATGTTCGTTCGATTATTTATTGCGATTTTACCATTTGGCATCATTCAGGAATTCAGTAAACTCAGCACTTCTGTTGGCGAATATTTTGTGTGGGCTACAGTTCCTTGTACTGTCATTGTAGCATTCGTATTTCATTTGATGGAAAGAATTGGTGAAGCAACGGAGAATCCATTCGAAGGAGGGGCCAATGACGTTCCGATCTCTGCCATCTCAAGAGGTATTGAGATCGATCTTCGTGATATGCTCAATGAAAAGGATCTTCCTTCTCCACTTGCACCTAAAAACGATATTTTATTATGATGGATCTGGAATATATCTTTAAGAATAACCAAGAATGGGTTGACGAGAAATTGAAATCAAATAAAAATTATTTCGAAGATCTTTCTAAAGGACAAAGTCCTTCCATTCTCTATATAGGGTGTTCAGATAGCCGTGTTACGGCAGAAGAAATGATGGGAGTTCATCCCGGTGAGGTCTTCGTACACCGAAACATTGCCAATCTTGTAAACAATATTGATCTGAATGTAATGTCTGTTATCAACTATGGTGTTCGGCATTTAAAAGTACATCATATCGTTGTTTGTGGCCATTATTATTGTGGAGGTGTAAAAGCCGCTATGCAAGCAAGTGATCTGGGAATTCTTAATCCCTGGTTAAGGAATATCAGAGATGTATATCGTTTGCATAAGGATGAATTGAATGCAATTAGTGATACAGATTCTAGATACAATCGCTTGATTGAATTGAATGTGCAAGAGCAATGCATCAATACAATTAAAACTGCTTCAGTTCAGGAAGCATTTTTTTCCAGAGGCTTGAAAGTACATGGTTGGGTTTTTGATGTGCATTCAGGAAAATTAATTGATCTGAAAATTG
>DAORJH010000022.1:0-12833 GCA_035438925.1 Bacteroidia bacterium
TTGCTGTTATTGTCGGTACAGGAACCATGTCCAGTATCAAAACCATTGCCACCATAATAGGATGCCCAAATCCGTGATCCTAAAGAATTGAATTGTGCGATGAAAGCATCTTGCAATCCTCCTGCATGATTCGGCTGATGACTTCCAGGTGTAGCCAAAGCTGTACTTGTTGTTCCGGCATATCCAACGATATAAGGATAGCCTGCATTACTGATGGAACAACTGAATGCAAGGTCTTCTCCCGCACCACCGTAATAGGTACCCCAGTCGCGCATGCTTCCATTTGCATTGAGCTTTACTAAAAATCCATCCCAGTTCCCACCCGCAAAATTCGGTTGATAACTTCCATCGGTTGCGATCGAATTACTGCTGCTTGTTCTTCCACAAACATACAAGGATCCATTACTTACATCTCTTGCAAATCCATGCGCTCTGTCATCTCCATTACCTCCGTAATACGTTCCCCATTGCCTCACACCACTGTTGTTGAATTTTGCAATGAACGCGTCAAAATCCTGAACGTAAATGGTTTGATATGCACCCGGACTTGCTATGCCTGCTGTACTGCTGGTATTTCCCAGAAAATAAACATACCCGCTTGCATCTGTTGCTAAATGATTCCCTTGGTCGGTACCCTCGAGACCGTAATACGTTCCCCATTGTCTCACTCCTGCGCTATTGAATTTCACAAGGAATGCATCTTCCTGTCCACCAAAAACTGATTGATGAGATCCGGGAGTTGCAATCACATTACCGGAAGGTTCCTGTGTTTTACCTGTGAGATACACGTCTCCACTTCCGTCTATTGCCGCAGCACAACTCACTCCAAATTCAATGGTTGGTCCTCCATAATAAGTTCCCCATTGTCTAACACCTGCACTGTTGAATTTTACCAGATAGGCATCCCAGTCACCACCCGGACTTGATTGATGAGATCCGGGTGTTGCAATGGCGCCGGGATTTCCACTCAGTGTATGACCACTCATGTAAATATTATTGTTCGGATCTACCGAGCAGAAAACACCCAGATCTCTTACTGAACCTCCGTAATACGTTGCCCAGATCCTTGCGCCTGATGAATTGAATTTAGCAAGAAATGCATTTTCCAGTCCTCCTCCATGTGTAGTTTGATGGGCTCCCGAAGTTGCAATCACCGTTCCTCCCTGTGTATTGGCATAGCCACAATGATATACATTTCCAGAAGCATCTGTTGCGACTCCCCAACCAACATCCGCCTGATTTCCTCCGTAATAGGTGCCCCAAAGTCTGACTCCCGGATCGATCAAAATAGGATAACGTGAATCGAATTCGGGAATGGCATAGCTCACAATATTATTTCTAATCTTCCATTCGCATGAAATATATTTTCCGTTTTGAGATGCAATGGGTCTTTCTTCAATAATATTTCCCACCGGAGTTTCAATGATGAGTTCGCCTTTTTTATTGACGCTGATCTTCTTTGCTCCTTTTATTTCCAATTGTATTTGAGAAGGATCTGCGCCGGCACTCAGAATAAAATCATATTTCAATTTTCCATTCAGGCTGTACCATTTCAGATCAACTCCTTTGTAAATATTGTGATAAGTTAATGACCGATAGCTTCTGACATCACGAACACCATCAGGACAGACAGGTAAATAATAATTGGAATAACTTTCCGACGGATTCTCTTTTGAGATCACAGCATTCTGATCACAGTTTTTCCAAAGAATGTCTATTCGTTGCACAAGGGTTTTTTCCGCGATCATCTTGTTCTTTGCTTCTGCCGTCGGTATACCTAATTGTTCGAATAACTCATCTTTTTTCCACTGAATTACTTTTTCTAATTGATAAGACAATCCGTTCTTCTTCAAATGAAAAGCAAGATCGCCACTTTTACCTCCGAAAAGTATATCCGGCCTTGGCGCATCATATTGATCGGCCACCTGACCTTTATTCTCAGTAAAAAGAAGGGGCGCTTTTTCGTCTCCTTTTTTTGTTTGTCCGACTGAAAAGCAGAACGAAAAAAGGAAGAAAAGGAGCAAACCCTTTAAAGTGTATTTCTTTTTTTTGTTTGAAAGCATTTCTATCAGCAAGATAGTGAAAATACACAATAACAGAAAATTTATCCTTATCGGTTATAGGAAAGGAGAATGGGGACGTCTTTATAGACTTTTACCGTTCCGTTTTCCTCCATTGTAATCGTTAGGTGAAGTTCTTTCGGCTTTCCTTTAGCTATATGCGTGAGTAATGATTCATCGAATGAGTCCCCTCCCATATCATAAACAGACATTCCCTGAATAGAATTAGAAACCACCTGAAATTTTTGTATGAATCCTTTGGAGTTTGATTTTAAATGAGGACATTTTTTCAGACTGTCAAATGGAACAGGATTTTTCCACCCACAAATTGAAAAAGTCAATTCACTTTGTGAAAGGGCTGCCGAGGCTGACAGAATAAGAAAAGTAAATATTAAATTTTTCATGAAATTTTATTTTGCATTTTTGATCTTAATCCTTTTGTCAGTTTGTTCGACAAAGAGTCCAATTGGTTCTGAAAAATCGCTATATCCTTGCTCTTTCAAGAAATTACTGAAATCAGCAGCATGGTCTTTGTCCACGCTGATCAGGAGGCCGCCATTGGTTTGAGGATCATTTAATGGAAAAAAGGAAAAGGCTCCGATTCCCTCCACCTTGTTTTCGTGACTTTTCCAGTTTCGATATAAGCTATCAGGCACTATATTTCTTGATGTGTATTCTTCCAGCCCTTCTAACACACGAATGGATTGGTAATTAATTTCTGCGCTGAGGTTTGCTGCTTCTGCCATTTCAGTTAGATGTCCGAGTAGTCCGAAACCTGTTACATCTGTCATGGCATTCACATAGGAAAGACAGCCCGCTTTTTCGCCGATGTTGTTTAGCGAGGTGAGTTGAGCGATCATATTTGCTTTGTGTTCATCTTTTAATTCTCCACGCTTCAAGGCGGTGGCCATTGTGCCAACACCAAGTTTTTTTGTGAGAAATAAGTGGTCGCCTTTTTTTGCCCCACTGTTTTTCTTTAAATTTTTTAATTCGATGAGGCCATTCACAGAAAGCCCGAACATGGGTTCAAGGTTATCAATGCTATGTCCTCCCGCCAATGGAATATTTGCGGAATTGCATATGGTTCTTGCACCATCGATCACCTTTTGAGCAATTTCAACAGGGAGTTTACTGATAGGCCATCCCAAGACTGCCGTCGCCATGATTGGTTTTCCACCCATAGCAAAGACATCGCTGATGGCGTTGGCGGCAGCAATTCTTCCGAAATCAAAAGCATCATCCACCATAGGCATGAAGAAATCAACAGTACTGATCACACCGGTGCCATTACCCAGATCATAAACGGCGGCATCATCTTTTGTTCCATATCCAACGAGAAGTTTTTCGGTTTGAAATGTGGCTAATTTTGTATGTAAAATGTTTTCAAGTACATCGGGTGCGATCTTACAGCCGCAACCTCCGCCATGACTGAATTTTGTAAGTTTTATTTCTTCCATAATATTATTTTGTTGCTGATAATATAGTCTGCACACAGGCATTTATATCAAATTTCGGGATCTCAAATCTTTCAATTGTACCTTTATCTCTTTGAGAAAGTCCATAGGTATATGTTTTATCGTAGTAATTCAAACAGTAAGAAAATGCTGTTTTAAAATCTCCTTGCTCAGTTGCTGAGATGGCATTTTTTGTTTGTTCAGGGCCAATTCTTTTGGAGATCTTTGTTAGTATTGCAATGATCTCTTCTTTCGTGAATTTACCATAATCATTCACGATGTGCTGAAGTCTTTCCTCATAAGGCAGATCTAAACAAAATACTTTTGCTGCTCTCATTTGAATAAAGAAAGGAGGTGGAATCATATTTTTACCAATGTTTCTGCTTTCGTCTTCGAGCCAGATAGGCTGATCTGAACAACAATTTCGCAATAACATGTGCAGTTCATTTTCGAATTGTTCCTGCGTTGGCTGAGGCAATTGACCTAATGCTCCAAATGCTGATCCCTTGTGATGAGCTATACCTTCGAGGTCAATTACCTGTCGACCTGCTTCTCCCAGTTTTTTTAAGATATAAGTTTTACCACTTCCTGTTTTTCCACTCAGAATATAAAAAATACGGGGAGCTTGAAAATCCTGAAGTACAAAATTCCTGAATTTTTTATATCCTCCTTTTAGTGTAAAGACTTTTATTCCGTACATATCCAGAAGTGTTGCAACGAATCCACTTCTCATTCCACCTCTCCAGCAATGAATGTAGATTTCATTTTCCAAAGCCTGGTCTTTTGCGTTTAAAACAAGCTGGCTTAGCTTTGGAGCAACAATCTCCAACCCACGAATAACAGCAGTTTGCCTTCCTTTTTGTTTATACAATGTTCCGATCTCTGCTCTTTCGATGTCATCAAATAGAACTAAATTCTTTGCACCCGGAATGTGCCCGTGGTTGAATTCAGAAGGCGAGCGTACATCAAGAATTGTGGCCGATCGTTCTTTGGCCTTTGTGAGAAATTGCTGAATATCGAGTGCTTGGTACAAATTGTTTATTGACTTGTTAAGAAATCAAATGATCATCACAAACGTATTCCTATTACAAGAATATCATCCACCTGTTCATTGCCACCTTTCCATTCTTCAAAATGGTCCTGTAGGTATTTTTTCTGGTCATCCATCCCTCTGTCCTTGATCATTAGCAGAATATCCTTGAATCTTTTGGTCATCATTTTTTTTGCTTTGTCCCCACCAAATTGATCAGCGTATCCGTCTGAGAAAATATAGAGTGTATCCTGTTTTTCAAATTCAAATTCATTCAAGGTGAATTCCTGATCGTCAGCAGTGAAACCCCCGACTGCATGTTTTGTTGCTCGGTGTTCTATTACCTCATTGCTGTCTTTTTTGATCACCCAGAGCGGACGATTAGCGCCGGCATATTGGATCTTTATTTTCTCCGATCCACTATAATCAACGGGGAGGGAAAGAACAGAAATATCCATACCATCCCTTGTGCCTGTTTCTCCAGATTGTCTAAGGGCGGTTTTAAGGCCAACGTTCAGGTGTTTGATGATCTCACTTGGTTTGGGAGAAATGTCAACTGCGTCTTTTAATTTTTCATTACCGATCATGCTCATAAAAGCACCAGGCACTCCGTGGCCGGTACAATCAGCAGCAGCTATGATCACTTGTTTTAGATCACCGGCGTATTTGTCTGAAAAGAAGTAAAAATCGCCACTCACGATGTCTTTTGATTTATACAGGATAAAATAATTTTTCAGATAGGGATCGATCTCAGAAGGAGGAGGGAGTATGGCATGCTGAATTCGTTTTGCATACAAAATACTTTGCAGTGTTTCTTCATTCTTCTCTTCAATGATCTTTCCTTTTTCTGTGATCTCGTCTCTTTGTTTTTCAATTTCCAGCTTCTGACTTTCGAGAACGGCATTGGCCTTTTTCTTTTGCATGTAGATGCGAAATAAGAAGAAAAGCAAAGCGCCCAGAACAGCCAGTCCTCCGAGTACCATGTTGAATGATTTTTGTTTAGAGGCCAGTTCAGCCTCTTTCACTGATTTTTCTTTATTGGCAAGATCCAGTTCGCGAGCAGCCATTTCTTGCTGCAATTTATCCTGCTCCAGTTTAGCTTCTGCTTCTGACAATAGTTTTTTCTGCCCTATTGCCTCCAGTTTTTGTTTGTTGGCAAGCGCATTCAGTTGATCGATCTCCCTGGCTCTTTTTTCTGCTTCCAGTTGTTTCTGTAGCGCTTCATTCTGCTGTTCCTGTATCTTAAGCTCTTTGAGTTTCTTTTCCTGCTCAAGCATGGCTAAAGCGATCTCTTTTTTCTCTGCCTCTACCTTTTTTACAATGAGTTCGTTTTCTTTTTCTTTCAGACTCGCCTGCTGAAGCATTTGCTCTTTTTGCAGTAGTTCAATTTCCTTTAATTTTGTTTCCTGTTCGATCCTTAGGTTTTCGATCTCCAGTTTTTTATTGGTTTCCATGGTGGTGGCCATGATCAATTTTGTTGAATTGGAAATTCCTTTGAGTTGTTTTTTCAATAAATGTTCATAGGAACCGTCGGCCCCGAATTCTTTTTTTCGTTTGATATAATAGATTCGGTTAGAAGGCTTATTGATAAGAAATCCAAAGACATCGGTCGTGGCAGAAGCTGCAAAATTATCTGTCATTGCCACTTTCCAATCCTTCAATGTATAATTGTTTTCATCATTGATGCTTTCAGTGTAAGCTTTTATTAATATACTTTGCTTATTGAAACCTTTTTTCTCAAAGTGGATGATGTAGACATTGGAGAGCTCAAGTTTGAAACTAAATGTTCCGTCTGCTTTTGATTTTGCATTCAGGAAGGGCAATTCGTTTCTTTCCACTGAGACCTCCACATCTTCTACCGGCCTGCCATTTTTTGTTACTAATCCACTAAATTCCAGAATTCCCTTTGTGTGTTCTCCCCCGGCTATCTTTTTAAATTTTTCTCCTACTGAATTATAAATGAAATACTCTCCCTCCCAATCATTATTTTTCATTGTTCCTTCGTGAGTCAGCTTCCCTTTTTCATTATACAATTTTACTTTTCCGTTTATTTCACCGTAAACATAGTTAACCTCACTTTTGATTTTATTGGTGTTTTGATGGTAACTCTTCCAAATGCCATGTTTTACTCCATCTGTATAATGCCCATCGGTAACGATTTGATTGAATTTGAGTAATTTGTTTTTCAGTCCTTTCGAATCTTTACCAAAGAACAACCATCGCCCCTGTTTTCTGCCGTTCTTGTCCACTATGTTGATCGTGTCACCTAAAAAGGTGTCAAAATCCTTGTACTGTGCTTTCGATAAGCCAGGCAAAAGGAATGTAAAGAGTATGAGTATATAACTGACCCGTTTCAGAGCAATTGTAAAGATAAAAAAATAAGTGAAATTGGGCTTTTATCCTGTTAAAAATCAGGTTTTATCCAGTATGCGAGCTAGATACTTGCCAATTATATCGAATTCCAGATTGACTTTACTGCCTGCCTTGATATTCTTAAAGTTCGTGTGTTCGAGTGTATAGGGGATGATACAAACCGAAAAAGTGTTTTTTTCTGATCGAACTACGGTTAAACTGACTCCGTTCACAGTAATACTTCCTTTTTCTACAGTCACATTCTTCTCACAAAGCGGGTATTCAAAAACAAATTCAAAACTGCCTTTCAGATCATTTATCTTTTTGCAAACTGCCGTTGTATCTACATGGCCTTGTACAATATGTCCGTCAAAACGACCATTTGCCGGCATGCATCTTTCCAGATTGACCTCATCTCCAATTATTAATTCACCCAGGTTTGTTCTTTTTAAAGTTTCATCAATTGCCGTGACCGTATATTCTGTTCCTTTGATGGCGATGACAGTGAGGCAGACTCCATTGTGCGCAACACTTTGATCAATTTGCAATTCCTCGGTTATGCCAGAACTAAATGTAAAGTGAACATTCGTGTTTTCCTTTACGATCTGTTTTACTGTAGCCAGAGTTTCTATGATTCCGGTGAACATTAATTTTTGAGCATGTTTTTGATTAATCCTTCCGTTGCCTGCTGAAAGCGAAGGTACTCATTTCCGGTGGCAGGACCACTGAAACCGGTATGTATTTTTACGATTTTATGTTCCCGGTTAAGGAATATGGTTGTAGGAAAGGCAGTTATTTTATTTACAAAATTCAAACTTTCAGAAGCTTTGTCTTTTCCGGTTTGCAAGGGCAGGAGTACAGTATACTGAATGTCATATCTTTTTATTAAGCGACTCACCTGTGCCTTCGCTTTTTCAAAATCTGTTGTTTTCTCAAAGGCCAGGGCAACTATTTCCAAACCTTGCTCTTTATACGTTTTATAGATGGTGCTGAGGTAAGCACTTTCATCCATGCAATTGGGACACCAACTGCCCATTACCTGTAGCACAACAACCTTATTCTCAAATTTCTTATCGTGTAATGAGATCATTTTTTTATCGAAGTTCATGAAGGAGAGATCGACTATTTCATCTTTATTTTTTACAAGTGTGATCTCTTCCGGATCTTTCAACTTGAATTGTTCGTTCTTCTTTGCGATCCAGTTTTCCTGCCAGTGTGCGCCACTGAAAAACTTGCCCTTAATCATCTCCTGATCCGATTTCATCGATCCAATAAAAAGAAATGCGTGACTACCGTCAAAACATGAAAGGTAGATCTCGTTATTGTGTTTCATTCCTTCTAAATAACGGTAGTCCCCTGTTTCAGTGAGGAAGGTACCCGATAGATAATCCGTTTGTTCGATATGATGAAAAATCCCAATCGCTTTTGAACTATCACTTGTTCCCGGAGAGAAAGTAGTTTCCCACCTTCCTTCGAAATAAGGATTGGCCTTACCTGGAACAAATGGAAAGCGATTGGACTCACCATAAAAAGCTTTGAATGGAATTATATTCTTTTCTTTTCTGTAATGATTGTACCAGAATCCTTCTAAACCTTTTTCTGTGATCCTGCATCTGAATTCGGTATCAAAAACGGGCATTTTTATGAATACAGAATCACCCTTTTTCTTGATCTCATCAACAACTATCTTTTCCTCTCCATTCTTAATGACCAGTTTTTTACCATTCTGCAAGACCTCAAAATTGAAGGGGAGTTCGATGTTTTCCTGAGGATCTAATGTGAGAACAGCACGGTAGGGACCGTCTTTTAGCTTGGCAGCGGTTAATTGAGTCACAAAAAATATGAAGAATAAAGTTCTCACGTATTACTTGCCCTGGCTCATCATAACGAGGTTGCAGATCCTGTACAATAAGCGAGCAGCTACATTTGCATCCCATTCATCTTTTTTACCCGGCGTCACTTCATTCAAGTCGAATGCGATTATCTTTCTTCCACTTTTCACTATTTTCTCCAATAGAAACAAGATCTGTTCTGTTTCAAAACCACCGGCTACCGGTGTTCCCGTATTCGGGCATAATTTAGGATCGAGAGCGTCAATGTCAAAACTCAGGTAAATATTCTTCGGAAGTTCAGCAATGATGCGATTGCAGATCCTGTCCCAACTGTCACCGTTATACATCTGGTATTTTATATCTCGGTCAAAAAAAGTCTTGACTCTTCCTTTGCTGTTATTGATGAGATCCAGTTCTTCTTCACAGTAATCGCGAATACCAACTTGCACCAATTTTTCAACTTCTTTTATTTTCAGTGCGTTGAACATGATGGAGGCATGTGAAAACTCAAATCCTTCATATGCATTTCTTAGATCGGCATGCGCATCCAGCTGAAGAATGGTGTAATTGCCGAATTTTTCAGCAAGCGCCTGCATCATTCCCAATGGGGTAGAGTGATCTCCTCCGATGAGTCCAACTGTTTTATTCTGATCCAAAAAATGCAGACAGCGTTCCTTCACCCATTTATTAAGCGAAAGACATTCTTTCTGAATCTTAACTGCTTGTGCTTTTAGTTTAGGTGAGTCCGGATTTCCGCCTTTTGCCAAAGCATCAATATAACGTTCTGCACTTTTACGAAGCAGGCTGCTTTTTTGTTTCAGTGAAGTATTGATCTTATCCATGGCAATACCTTTTTCCCAGGCATCTTTTATCACCGGATCATAAAGATCTACCTGATAACTGGCATCAGAAATGGCTTTTGGTCCATTCACAGTTCCACCACCGTAGCTGACCGTTACTTCCCAGGGAACGGGGACAAGTACCGTTTCACATTCTTCTAAGGTGAAGGGCAATCCGAATAATCCGTCATTTAACTGACCAATACCATTTGGATCGAAGTTTTTTATTTTATCTGCTTTGTTCGTTTTCATTGTTGATTTAATTAGAATATTTATTTAGTGATGACTTTTTCATTCCATTCTTTGAAAGATCTTTTTAATGTGTTTTCAAAGACCTGCGCATCCTGTGCTCCTGAAATGGCATATGTACGATTGAATACAAAGAAGGGAACACCTCTTACCCCTAAAGCATTTCCTTCCCGTATATCATCTTCCACATCTGATGTATAAAGGTACGAGTTCAAAACATTTTGCGCCTCTTTATGGTCAATTCCGGCTTTATCTGCCAAGGCAAGTAATATTTTTTTGTCACTTATATTCTTTCCTTCTTTAAAGTAAGCTTCAAAAAGAAGTTCCTCCATTTCATTTTGAACTCCATATTTATTTGCCAGGTGAGATAATCGATGTGCATCAAATGAATTTGCAACAATAGCTTTTTCCGGATGCATGATCAAACCTTCTGATGAAGCCATTTGCCTCACTCCAGCCATCATTTCTAAAACTTTGTTTGAAGGAATTCCTTTTTTCAAGGAAAGATAGTCAATGGCATTCTGAGAAGAATCTGCAATCTGTGGATCCAGCTGATAGCTTTTCCACACTACTTCAACTTGTTCTTTACTTTCAAATGAGGATAGGGCAGATTCCAGCTTTTTCTTTCCGATATAGCAGAAAGGACAAGCTACATCGCTCCACACTTCTATCTTCATCTTCTGATTCAAAACTAATTATAGTATTAAGGTGACAGTCGACCGATCACCCAATTTTCTCCTTGCAATTCATAGCAAATGCGATCATGAAGTCGGCTAATGCCTCCCTGCCAGAATTCATAATAATTTGCTTTCAGGATCCAGCCTCCCCAATGAGGAGGACGAGGAACATCTTTCCCATCAAATTTTAAACGAAATGATTCAAGTTTATCTTCCAGTTCTTTTCGGGATCCAAGTTTTGCACTTTGCTCTGATGCCCATGCTCCTAACTTAGATTCATAAGGTCTGAGCGAAAAGTAATTATCACTGTTGTCTTCCGTTGCCTTTTTTACAGTTCCCTCAATGCGGATCTGTCGTTGCAATTCAGGCCAGAAGAAATTGACTGAAGCGTTTGGATTTTTTTCCAGGCTCCTTCCTTTACGAGAATTGTAGTTCCCATAGAACCAGAATTTGTTATTGTGGATCTTTCTCAAATAAACAATTCTGGCAGAAGGTTTATTGTCCTCCACCGTAGCCAGTGTCATGGCCTGTGATTCCGGCATGTGTGATTCATTAGCCTGTTGAAACCAGAGATTGAATTGTTCCATTGGATCTGGATTTACATCCGATTCATTCAAGGTGCCCTTCATGAAATCTTCACGCAGGTGTTTCAAAAATTCTTCGTTGTGTGTTGCCATGATAAAATAATTATAAAGCAAAGATATTTCTTAATGTGCACTTTCCCTGAATACACGATTCAGTTTTTTCAATAACATGAGCATGATCAGGAATGCAAACATAAGAAGCGCAAAATTTAGTACAAAGAACCAAGCTTTGTTATCAAATTTGTCCCAGTTCTTGCCCAATTCCCCACTTACCTTATTCCCAAGGGAAGTTGCCAGGCTCCAGCCTCCCATCATCAATGCCGTAAAGCGTGCAGGTGAAAGTTTAGACACCATGGAAAGTCCCATTGGACTCAAACAAAGTTCACCTATGGTGATCACACCATAACTTCCGATCAGCCACCAGGCGCTTGCCTTATTGATCCCATTACCTGTATAAGCAACAGCAGCAACCATTACCAAAGTAGAAAGCGCTGAGATCAGTAATCCGACGGCAATTTTAGATGCAGTGGTTGGTTCTTTATTTCTTTTACGAAGAAAAGCGAATACGGCAATGATCAATGGGGTTAGTATAACAACAAAAAAGGGATTGATGGACTGAAAGATGCTGGTGTTAAATAACTGCAATGATTCTCCCTGAGGTGGGATTTTAGAAGCATCCAGATTTTTGAAATAAGCCGGATAATCCTGTACCATGACAGTTTCGCCTTTTTCATCTTTCATTTTTCTGAATTGTTCGTCCAGTTGACTGGTCTCAGAATTTTGTGCTGTTACTTTTTCAGAGAAACCTAATTTGGATGTAAGATCGGCAATGGCAGCAGGACTTTCTCTGTCCGTATAATATTTTGCATAGGTTGTGAGAGCTGTTCCGTTCTGTTTGAAAATGGCCCAGAACAGAATGACAATGATAAAGATGATATACATCGTACTCAAAGGCTTTTTTTCCTCTTCATTCGCTTTAAAATAGATGGAAGAGAAGAAATAGATCACTGGAATACAAAACATAAAGAAAGCATCCGTACTGTTGCTGCTGGATACACTACCAGGAATGAACCAGCCCACAGTAGCAAATAAAATTCCAGCCAGCATCATTTTTGCGAATTGCATTAACAGAGGTTTGTCTTGAGGAGTTGGCTCTTTGCGTACATCCACTGCTTTGTAATTTTTTATTCCGATCCAGAAAGTGATAACGCCAATGAACATTCCAATTCCTGCGGCAATGAAGGCTCCGTTCCAGCCTATTTTATTCAGCATGATAGCGCCTATAAAATTGCAAATGAAAGCACCCAGATTGATCCCCATGTAAAAAATATTGTAGCCGGTGTCCTTTTTATGTCGGTAACGAGGATCGTTGAATAAATTTCCAAGCAAGGTGGATATGTTTGGTTTAAAGAATCCATTTCCTATCACCATGATAACAAGCGAAGTGTAGAAAGCCCATTCTTCACGAATGGAAAGAAGGCAATAACCAATACCCATCAATATTCCACCTAATGTAATGGAGAAGCGATAACCTAACTTAAGATCGGCAAGTAATCCACCCATAAAGGGCGTTAGATAAGCAGCGGCAATAAAAGTGCCGTAGATATCTGCTGCTTGTGCATTATCCCAACCAAAACCACCTTCTTTTGTTTCGGCGGTCATGTAAAGGGTAAAGATCCCTATCATTAAATAATAACCGAACCTTTCCCAGAATTCGGTAAAGACAAGAAAGAATAGTCCTTTAGGATATTTGGAG
>DAORJH010000023.1:0-12632 GCA_035438925.1 Bacteroidia bacterium
ATAAGAAGTTCACATCCGTAAAATTCAGTCTACCGCTTGCCAATGAGGCCATTTCGATCAAGCGAATAAACGAAAAGGAAATGATCTTCGGTACGCGTTCATCCGGCGCGTATATATTTAACTGTGATCAGCCACAAATGATCAGGCAAGTGAAGGGCACAGAAGGAGAACAAGTGTGGAGCGTTGCCTGCGAACAAAACGTTAGATATTGGGTGAGCACCAAGAACAAAGGCGTACTTTGCTCTGATTCTGCTTTTTCAATTGGAACCAAACAAGGACTGGCAACCAACGAGATCCTTAAACTACTGCGCGACAGAGAAAACAATCTCTGGATAGGAACCAATAGCGCAGGCCTACTTAAATTCTCCGGAAATAAATTCATTCATTTCACTGCAGCAGAATTTCCTGAATTAAGTTTTACATCCTCTTTTCTTAAAGATAAAAAAGGAAATTTCTATGCAGGATCTTCCACCGGCCTCTATTATTTTTCGTTTCAGAATGGAAAGACAAAGTTACTCAAACAGCACAGCGTAAAAGATGGATTGAATGATCCGAACATCACCTGCATGAGCATGGATGAATCAGGCGTCTTATGGATTGGAACGCAAAACGGACTATATAAATTTCAGGATGGAAAGTTCAACCTGAAAACGGAAGCTGATGGCCTGGCCGGAAATATAGTGAATGCTGTTTACGCTGATTCAAGATCACAACTATGGATCGGCACTCCGGCAGGATTAAGTTTGATCAAAGCGAATGGTGAGATACTGAATATCTCTGAATCGAACGGATTACCACACAACGAAGTGCAATGCTTCTCGGAAGATTCAGAGGGAAATATTTGGATAGGAACATTTGGAGGATTGATCAAATACGACGGGAAAGTACTTCAGTCATTTGATGAACAGGACGGATTAAAAGAAAAAAGAATTCAATGTCTTAACAGTGATCATTCGGGGAAGATCTATATCGGTACTTTCGGTGGTGGCATCTACCGTTATGAAAATAAAAAGATCTCTCTGCTTTGTGACAACAGTAAATTAATTTCGAACAGTATTTATTCACTCGTCAACCTGAAAGACACCGTGATCATTGCCGGAACAAATCAGGGTTTGAGTAAAATCGTCATGAATGCGAACGGAAGTGTACGATTCATAAAGAACATTGACAGTTACGATGGATATAAATTTGTAGAAAGCAATGCAAACGCTTCCATAGTAAATGGAGAGAATATTCTTTTTGGCACTCCGAAAGGAATATCGGTCTACTTTCCTTCGCAGGATCGTGTAAACACTGTAAAGCCTGAGATCTTCATCGATGAAGTACTGATCAACGGCGAGCCGGTAAATTTGAATGGGAGACTGGAGTTGACCAGCAGTCGCAACACGATCAAAGTTTTATTCAGCGCTGTCAGCTTAAGCAATCCGCATCACAATCGTTATTTTGCAAAATTAAGTGGTATTGATACCAACTGGCATAAACTAATTATTGATAAGCAGAATTTAAGTGAGTTCATTTCTGTTGAATACAAAAAATTGCAACCCGGTGAATATAAATTATTACTTAGAGCATCTAATAATGATGGTGTTTATTCAGCCGAAAGCGTCATTGAATTTCACATTGAACAGCCATTTTACAAAAGACCCGCATTTTTGGTCTTTGCCATTCTGTTTATTCTTCTTTCTTTCTATTTGTTACTGAAAGTAAGGGAGAAAAAACTGCAGAAGGAAAAAGAAATTCTGGAAAAGATCGTGGAAGAAAGAACAGCAGAGATCGTTGCAAGTAAAAAAGAAATAGAAGCGCAGAAGGATCTCCTGGAAATTCAGAAGCACGAGATCACGGACTCAATCAATTACTCAAAACGAATTCAGAATGCAATACTCCCTGAGCTAAATGAATTTTACAATGAATTAAAACAAGCATTCATACTTTATAAGCCGAGAGATATTGTGAGTGGTGATTTTTACCATTTTGGGAAATTAAAGAATGGTGAGTTTTATGTTGCAGCTGCAGACTGTACGGGACATGGAGTACCTGGAGCATTTATGAGTATGATTGGTAGTAAGGAATTAAGTGATGCAATAAAAACAAATTCAGAACCCGGCCATATACTTGAACAGCTCAACAGAGGAATGAGGTTCAGCTTAAAACAATCCAATCCTGAGCTTGGAATAAAAGACGGAATGGATATTGCACTTGTCAGCATCAAGCAAACAGCAAACGGTGCGCGTGTAAAATATGCAGGAGCCAATCGACCTTTCTGGCTTGTAAAGGGTAATACAAAAGAGATCGCTGAAACAAAGGCCACCAAAACAGCTATTGGAGGTTATACAACAGACGATCATGTTTTTGATCAGCATGAATTTGAACTAGAGAAAGGAGATATCTTCTATCTCTTTTCAGATGGATATGCCGATCAGTTTGGAGGAGGTTCAGGAAAAAAAATGATGACGAAGCGATTCAAGGAAGTGTTGCTTGAGATCCATTCAATGGACATGAATTCACAGCAAGAATATCTTCTTAATTATTTCAATGAATGGAAGGGTACCTTGTATGAACAGGTAGATGATATTCTGGTGATCGGAATTAAGATCTGATCTACTTTCTGATAAAGATGAAGTTTCCACCTTCATCTCCTGTTTTCCCAATTGGATTGAATTCAGGAGATTGGTCCGAATTGTTGTTTACAGGAATCTTAATCTTGTTGTATAATTGTGATGCATCAAAATACTTTCCTGTATTTGTTTTAAGTGCCTGAATCAGGTAATAAGCAAAAACGGAATGACCGTCTTTACCACCATCCATAACAGGCTCTAATCCTCCGGATGAAATGGCTTGTCTGGATTTCAGATCGTATGTCTTTACATAATATTTCTCTGAATTCTCAAATGGCATGCTGGTAACATTCCCTCTGAATATATCACCGCTAAAACAAGCATCAGAAATAAGCAAAGTGTGTTTACTTGGAATGGCAGCCAAAAATGTCTGTAGATCCGAGTTGGAAATATAATTGGAAGTAGAGTTCGTCTTCGCATCAACAGGTACCCAGAAACCCTTATTCAATTCTTTTTTCAATTCCCCATGCCCTGAATAATAAATAAGGACATTGTCATTTTCTTTCACATTCGCTACCAACCAATCAAACTCATCAATGATGTTCGAGCGTGTAGCCTGAGAATTGTATAGCGTCTTCACAACATCTGCCTTGTATTCTGTTTTAAGTAATGTTTCAATTGCCTTTGCATCATTTACTGCATTCTTTAAAGGTTTCCATGTTCCGGAATAAGCGTCTATCCCGATGAAGAGGGCAATGTACTTTCCAACTTTCAGTTCTTTATTCACTTTGGCAACATTAGTTCCTTTGAAAGGATCGCTTCCTCTGTACGTGACCTCTTCTGAACCGGAACTTCCACTCGATGCAATGGTTTCTCCTACTTCACGCAGAATGTTGAATTTCTTCACGCCCACTTCATCATTCATATCGGTGATCTCAATGGTCACTCTGTTCATTCCTTCTTTTAATTTCATCATGGTTGAGAAATTTCCAACCTCATCAGAAGTCTGCACTTCTCCGTTGATCATAACCTTTTTAATATTCGCTCCTGCTTTTGCGTACCCTGCAACTTTGATCGATTCACTTCCTGTCTTATAATCTTCATCGCCCACTTTTGGTGTGGTTAACACGATCACGGGATCTGCACTGGTTCCAGAAGGTGTAGCAGAACTGGAAGAGTTATCGGTAACAGCTCCCCATGGCTTATCATCATTCAAAGTAACTCCCCCTTTAAAATCCTGACTTCTATAAAATTCAGACTTACCAACTTCAGCATTTACGAGTTCAATTGTTTTACCCTCTCCGCGTATATAATAGACTCCACCTTTTTTTACATCAATGTTTATGCTTTCTGTGTATCTATCCATTCCTCCGTACTCCGAAAACACACCACACATCAGATCCACTCTTCCTTCTTTGTAATAATGGTATTCGAAACGTCCGCCATTGTGTATCGTTCCTATTTCAAGCTTATTCAGGTAGGCTTTAAAATCAACGCCTGTAGCGATCAGTTTTTTCTGACGATAGATATAAATGGTTGCGTAGTCTTGAGCGAAAAGTGTTGCTCCTAATTGAAGTGCAGATATTAATAGAAGTGCCTTGATTGCTTTCATAGTGGGAAATTGAACATTAATATATCAATAACAAAGCGTATACCAAATATACTCAAAAATCAGGTAAATAAAATCAATAATCGTTAATTAAAAGGGGCTTTATTCAGCCATATTAAGGCATAATAAAAGTTGGTGTGTTGGCAACTGCTTGAGGAACAGGTTTTTTTGAAAAAATACCGACTATCTTAGCAAACAATCCTTTAGGGGCACTACCCTGAACATCAACAGAACCTGAAACATAGCCTTGTACAGGGCTTTTTGCAGACTCAGCTGGCATTGCTGATGGATTTTGTCCAGGAAGAGTTGAAGGAGCCATCAGTGCTTGTTCTTGACGTTCAGCATTTCCTGTATAGGCTACATTTGGTTTTTTCTTGTCCTTTTTTGATTTAGAGCCGCTTTTGAAAGGTGCAGGTGCGTTTTGTGTATTTTCTGTTTTCACATAATTATACATGTAACGATTATCTATAGCCTGAGGATAGAACGCGTACTTTATAATGCCTGTATGCGTAAATGCATCCGGCTCATCTTTAATTTTATTGTATTGAACCAATAATAACTCTAGCGTTTTAATATTAAGTAGATTCTCTTCTAAAACGGTGATGTTGTTCATGTAAAGATAAAGTCCCTTAAGGTGCTTTAAATTTGCAATACCACTCGGAATAGAACTTAGCTTATTGTTGTTCAAATAAAGCCTTTCCAAATGCTCTGCACTTATTGAGCCGGCGGTTATTTCATTACCACTCAGATTAAGTACCAAAAGGCTTTTTAAACCATTTACATCAGAAGGGATATCTGTGAGTTTATTGCCACTTAAATTCAATGTTTGAAGATTGTTCAGGCCGCTTAATTTTCCACCTGTAGAGCTGATCTCATTATCAGAAAGATCAAGTTCAACCAAGTTTTTAAATTTAGATATTTCAGAAGGTACTTCCGTTAAACCCAAGTGAGCTAACTTCAAAGAAGTAACCTCATTCGGGTGAGCACTTGCATCTTTAAGATCGTAAAATTCTACCTTGTCAGTAGCCGAGAATCTTTTTATTAATTGCTCGTTCAACTCCTTTTCGCTGGTAATAACTGCATCTGTAGGCGTAGGTGTGTTTTTAGTTCCACTGCCACTTTTTTTGCTCTGCGCCTGAGCGCAAAACATTGCCACTGATAATGCAAGAATATAAACCTCTTTCTTCAAGATCAATAATTTTAAAATCACTCTTTAATTATTTACCGAAGCAACCTTTGATGTTGCATCCTTTTTTAGCTGAGCTAGTACCTGAGCTGCTTCCGAAGAAACCACCTTTAGATTCTTTTCTGATGTTACCATTAACATCCAATTGCACGATTGATTGTCCTAATTCTAACTTCTCATAGTTATAGTAGTTGAAAGCATGTCTGCCTGTTTTAGCAATGAACTGAATGGTGTTACTCTGAATTAAAAGGTCATGCGATTCTTCTCTACCCGCATCTGTGATCAAAGAAGCAACCTTTCCGTTTTGAAGAAGCACATATAATTTTTGGCGCTCCTGAACATAATAAGAACTTCCCACAGATAGATTTTCTTCCTTAGAATAGAATGGATCAGCAATACCTGCTCTTTCTAATATTCCACAACCGGTATTTTTTCTGTCTTTTCTTAAATAGTTGTAGATCAATACTGTGCTTCCGTCACCAGCCATATGATAAATATCATAAGGAGGTATGCCCAATGTACCTGATACATCCGAGGCTGTCATGCCAGGCGCAACTTTTACAATTTTCTCTACAGTTGTGTAAGGAGGGGCTAATCTTTTATAACATGAAGTCATAATTACGGCTAGAATTGCCAGTAGGGATAATTTCTTGATCATAATCGTTTTTTAAATTTTAGAGGTCAAACATAGATATTTAGTTTTTCAAATCAAAGTATTTCTTTTCAACCAATTGATCCGCCCTCATCACATATTCTAAGTATTTCTCTCTGTTCTTTTTATATCCAATTTTGGTACTTGCCCTTTTACCTCCATTATAAAATCGAATAAATTGCGCCACACCAGTTAAAACAGAAGTTATATAGTGTTGAGTGTAAATGCTATAGCCTGTATAGCCTAAAAACAAAGCGTTGGCAAAAAAGCTTCCAAAAGCTCTTCTTTTTTCACCCACATAATAAAGTCCGGAACCAGGCAGCCAGCTCGATCTTCTTCTGGCTTTTCTTAAATCGAACTGCATGGGCATTGGAATTTGCCTGAATTGAGTTAATGCAGAACTTGTATCTTTTCCTGTGGTGAGGATCATCTTATAAAACTCTTCTCCTGCCTTATTTCTATTAAGTAAATGGATCTGATTTAGAGTACGAAGTAAATGTGTTTCAAATGAAAGCTCCTTGTTTAATTGAGATTGATCCAGCTTTTCGAAGAAAGTCATGCTTCCCTCGTAATTATCATTAAAAAATTCCGCCTTACCAGCAACAAACAACTTCATGTCTTTATTGGAATTGTTGTCCTTTATTTTTTCGTTGATGTTTAATGCCGACTGATAATTTCCTTCATTTAAAAAGGCATTGGCAACTAATAAATTCAAGCTGTCTTTATGAGATGTATCATTACTTTGCCAGGACTGAAATTGCAAAGCCAGTCGCTCCATTTTTTTATCCTGGGCAAATACACTGTTTATAAATAATAAACAGAAAAAGCTAATAGTATTTTGTAAGCTTTGAAATCTCAAATTCGATATTGTTATTAACTCTAAAGTCAACTTCTACATTTCTTCGTTTTGCAGCCATGGCACTTCCGTAAATATTTGATGTGTAAAATAAAGCTGTTAGACTGCCAAAAAAATAAAAATGGGGGCTGTCTAATTGCTTACGATAATATCCTTCACCTGCTTGAGCGAGATTGAATGCCACCGGAAGAAATGCGTAAACTGCTTCTCTTGGCTTTCCGGCATACAATTTTCCTGTTCCGGGAATGATGCTTGAAAAAAATCCGGCCAGAAAACGACTTTTTTTAGGTGTTCGCAGAATGTCTTCTTTCTGCACGTATAATGCGAATTCTACAACTGACAGTATAGGATCGCTGCATTTGGCAGATTGAAAAACCATATCAAACTCTTCTGTGCTTCTAAGAAAAAGGCTTTTTGCAAGCAATTGAATTCTCCATTGTTCCAGATGTTTTCCATGCCCGCAATTAGGTTCATTTAATGAATCATATCTTCCACTCAATAAACGTGCATGATTCTTTAATAATAAAAAAGTACACTTATGATTCTCATTCCTTGCAAACCATTCATTTTTCTGATCTAACAATTGTTCAGCCTGATTTTCTTTTCGCAATTCTAAAAGCGATTTTACTTCCATCAAAAAAACCGAATCCACCATTTCCTTCTCATTTATTGAATGAAGAAAATAATTTACATCTTCCATTTGTTTAAGTTCCTTCAGGTGATTTACAAAGGCAAGTTTTTTTTCGAGAGGTATTGTGTCAAAAAATTGCGCTTTAACAGCACTTGAGAAAACAAATAATATGAATATGTACTTCAGGATTTTGATTGTATACTAAGATAATTGCTGATCGCTTCCAAAGCAAGGGCAGTTGTGAATTCATCTGAGCGCCACACATGAAGATAGCGAACAGCAGAGCCACCCGAAAAGAAAACACCTCCCAACCAATGGGCTTCATCCTTCTCTCCGATCATATTCAAATAGATGTATTCAATTGCCGGCTTTATCACTTTCATCGTTTCTTCACTTTGATCCAAATAGATCAAAGCATTTACCGCATATAGTGTTGCTTGTAGCTCGTTTTCTCCGATCTCTGTATACACAACATGCCCATCTTTTAAAACACTCTTTAATTGATGCCTCAGTACGGGCACAACATCCTCCAATCCGCTTACTCCGGCCGAAATGGCTTTTGCAACAGAATAATGAAAACTGAATTCAGTGGGATAATAAACACCACATGAAAAGCATTTCTTTTTCTCAATTGCTTTGCGTATAAAATTTTTTGAATCTATAACGCCGGCAATACTGGTGTCTCCCTTTACATAAAGTGTCCTTAAGATGTTTGCATTTACAATGCAGTCGATCTCATTTCTACCATATAAAATATTCTGTTTGTGTTTTGATGGAAAGAACCAACTGAAGAAACCGGATGGTTTACGATCAGAACCAAACCAAGTCAAATAGGCTCCTGTTCGTTTCTTAAATCCTAATCTTTTATTGTACCAATTCGTTTTTCGGTTTCCTATGTCTCTGTACTGTTCAAAGAATTTGTAATAGTTATTGTCTGTTGGATGATCGCTATGAATTTTAAATTTATTCGCATAGTAATAGGCCAGTACACCAGCGGAAGTATCATCGGCATCGTCAAAAATATTCGCATATTCTCTTATCATTCTATAATGATGATAAAAATGTCTAGGCCTGCGCTGTTTGCAGTCTTTTTTCTTGCATTTATGATTTAATTTTGGAAGCAAGGGCCAGAAGTTGAATGAATTTCCGTTTTGATAATGCTCAGTGTTTTTAAGTGCCAGTTCCAATAAGGGAGGAATGGCAGCATTCGCTGATTTTTCATAGATCTCTGCCAGTATATTAAAAATGAAGAGTGTATTAAATCCATTAGAATCATATGCACTCTTTCCCTTTTTACCCAAAAAAGGTATTTTCGATTCGTTCCTAATATAACTCGGCCATTCACCAATCAATCCAATACTATCGTTATCTTGTTTCACCTGATGGTTGGATAAGTAACGGATGCCCTTTCCGATCGCATCCAAAAGTAAAGAATCCGGAATTGTTGCTTTTGTATGAAAAAACACAAAAAGCAAAGCAAGAGTAAAGAGACTATGGATTATCTTCCGCAAGGCCTTCATGGTTGAATTTGTAATAAGGAATATCTTTTGTGCAAGGATAGGAACAACGAGATAAACGATCTGCGCTCATGAGAACACCGGCAATCAAACCTTTTTTATTGACAGCTTCCCGTGAAAATTGCGAACAAGAGAGTTGGTAAACACAATCTGCACTGATCAAGACCGACACTCTTTTCTGATAAAAATTCAAGAGTGCATTTCCAATACCTCTTTTTCGTTTTCCACTATGCCCCTGTTTCAAATCATGTATCTCCTTGTTATAACTTTGATTCTTAATTTGCAACATGTCAGTAGTTTGCGACCGTGATTCGACAAACAGCAAAAAAAGGAATAGGAATAGGATCTCTTTCATTTAAAAAAACATCAATAATATATTACTTGTTCTTCAATACTTTCAGGAAGTGTACGTTCTCTGTACTGCTGATCTCTCAGTTGTGGGATGAATCCTGCTTCTTTGATCGCCTCCTGAATTGTTTTGTAGGTGAAACGATGTGGCGCTCCTGCTGCACTCACCACATTCTCTTCAATCATAATGCTTCCGAAATCATTGGCGCCGGCATGCAGGCAGATCTGCGCTGTTGCTTTTCCAACCGTTAGCCAACTTGCCTGAATATTGATGACGTTAGGAAGCATGATACGACTTAAAGCCAGCATGCGAATGTATTCATCAGAAGAAACATTGTTCTTGATCCCTTTTATTCTGCTTAATAAAGTTCCATCGTCCTGAAAAGGCCAAGGAATGAAAGCAAGAAATCCTTTGGCATCTTTTGGTTTCTGAGCCTGTACTTCTCGTATCCACACCAGGTGCTCGAATCTCTCTTCAATTGTTTCAACGTGACCAAACATCATGGTTGCGCTTGTCGTGATATTCAGTTGGTGAGCTGCTTTCATCACCTCCAGCCACTCCCTTCCTGTGCATTTGCCTTTACTGATCAATCTTCTCACCCTGTCATTCAATATCTCTGCTCCCGCACCCGGCAAACTATCTAGTCCGGCTTCTTTCAATGCTTTCAACACTTCCGTATGGGTGCTTTTCTCGAGTTTGGTGATGTGAGCGATTTCCGGAGGCCCCAGGGCGTGTAATTTAATATCCGGAAAAAAAGATTTGATCTGTTTAAAAATATCTACATAAAAGGATAAACCAAGATCAGGATGATGTCCCCCTTGCAACAAAAGTTGATCCCCACCATATTTGATGGTTTCCTGAATCTTCTTTTTATACGTTTCAATATCGGTAATATATGCTTCTTTGTGGCCGGGAATTCTGTAAAAATTACAGAACTTGCAATTGGCAATGCAGACGTTGGTCGTGTTGAGATTACGATCGATCTGCCAGGTAACCTTATCAGAATTATTCTTTTGTTTTTTTCTGAGTTCATTCGCAACAAACATCAATTTGGCAGAAGGAGCCTGATGGAAAAGAAATACTCCTTCTTCCTGAGTCAGGAATTCAAAATTGAGGGCCCTTTCAAGTAATGTGTCTACATTCATGTTCCACAAATTTACCATTCCTTGCGCAAAGGAATGCAAAATTACTTTTTAACTTTTTTCTTAGCAGAAGGCAATGAAGCGTGGATGAGTTCGTAGGAATGATCGATCCAGGACTTCACATCCTTGGAAGAAGCTCTTCCGTCACAAATCACTGTATTCCAGTGCTTCTTGTTCATGTGAAAACCGGGCTGAACAAAATCATAACGTTCTCTTAACTCCAGAGCCAGATCAGGATCACATTTAAGATTTACCTGAGGTGGATTGGAATCCAATGGCAGCAAAGCGAAGATCTTACCTCCGGTCTTAAAAACAAGGACCGTTTCGTCAAAAGGAAAACACTCTTCAACATCTTGTTTTTTAACACAGTGAATTCGTATACTTTCGTGGTTCAAGTGAGTCGTATTAATAACCAAATATCGATAAAATTACACCACTTATAAAACCCTGACACTGAGATTGCTTGAAAATCAAAACATTTGTACTGGAATTGCGTTATAAAGGAAGATAAAATAGTTTATTGGGGGAGTTTTTTCTTCGAAAGTATTTTACTAAGTTTGGCATTCATTATTAAAATTAACTAATAACAAAATAAACACAATTATGAGCACAAAAAAGACATCGGGAGGTTTCCCGCTAGTGGTATCAGCCCTGGCCATTGTAATCTGTATCGTCATCGGTATTTTTATTTACAAAGGCGTACTAGGCGCAGAATCAAACTTCAACAAAGAAGGACATCCAACAAACATCCTTGGAACCATGTACATGGGAGGTTTTATCGTACCTATCCTGATCGGTTTCTTTTTAACAGTTATCACTTTCGCAATTGAGCGTTTCATCACAATTCAGAAAGCTGCAGGAAGTGGCAAGACAGATAAATTTGTTGCTAACATCAAATCACTCATCGCTGCTCACGATTTTGAAGGAGCAAAAGCGGCTTGCGACAAACAAAAAGGTTCGTTGGCTAATGTGGTTCATGAAGGAATCACCAAGTATCAGTTCGTTATGAATGATACTCATATGGATAAGGAAGCAAAAGTTCATGCCATCCAAAAGTCATTGGAAGAAGCAACTGCACTTGAATTACCAATGTTATCTAAGAACATGGTGGTTATTTCAACAATGGCTTCCATTGGTACACTTGCCGGTCTTATCGGGACAGTTGTGGGGATGATTCGTGCGTTTGCGGCCCTTGCTAACGCAGGTGCACCTGATACTGCTGCTCTTGCAACAGGTATCTCTGAGGCCCTTGTGAATACATTGGTTGGTATCTTAACTTCTGCTTTTGCGATCATTTTCTACAACCTATTCAGTAACCGTGTAGATCAGATCACTTACGCAATGGATGAAGCAGGATTCTCTATCATTCAGGAATTCCAAACAAGCGGAAAATAAAATTGTGGCAGTACAATTGTCTGCCCATAAAATTTAAACAAATTAAAAAGTAATAAAATGTCAAAGAAACCATCAAAAGGAGGAGCCCCAGCCCTGGACATGACGCCCATGGTGGATCTTGCCTTCTTATTGGTAACCTTTTTCATGTTGACTGCGAGTTTTCGTATGGCTGAACCGGTGATCGTGGATCCACCTTCATCAATCGGAGAAGTCATGTTGCCGGATAATCACATCATGGTAACGATTGACGGAAATGGCCGTGCTTTTTTTGGTATCAGTAATGCTGCTGCCAAAATGAATGCACTTAGAAAGATGTCTGAAAAATACAAAGTTCCTTTTACAGAGGAGCAAATAAAAAAGTTCAGTGGTCTTCCTAGCTTTGGAGTTGATATCAAGGATCTTCCTAATTACATCAACACAAGCGAAAGCGAACGCGCAAAATTTCAACCTCAAAAAGGAGTACCTAACGATACATTGAATAACCCACAATTGAAAGATTGGATCAGCCTGGGTGGTGCAGAAGCAGTTATGATCTACAATGAAGCCAAAAGCAAAGCCGCTGAAAGTGGTCAGGAGTTCAAGGCAGAAAAGCCGCGTTATGCGATCAAATGCGACGGCAAAACCAAGTACATTGTAGTGAAAGATGTGGTGAAAGCCTTTACTGATCTCAAAATTTTTCAGTTCAACTTAATTACAGGTTTGGAAGCAAACCCTAATCAAAAACATTAAAGAATTTAAAC
>DAORJH010000024.1:0-12601 GCA_035438925.1 Bacteroidia bacterium
ATAAACATATACCGAAGCAAAACTGGTGTGACGTTTGGCATTGGAGTCGAATGGACTTATTCTTACCAAACGATGAACACCATTTTCCCCTTTTAAAAATCCATAAGCAAATTCGCCTTCAATTTGCAAGGAGACAGATTTTATTCCGGCCACATCACCTGCATTGAAATCAAGCTCACTTACTTTGAAGCCTTGTTTTTCTGCCCACATCATGTACATACGCATCAGCATTCCTGCCCAGTCACAACTTTCTGTTCCACCTGCACCGGAATTGATCTGCAGTACACAGTTGAGGTGATCTTCAGGTGCACTCAGCATGTTTTTGAATTCAACTGCCTCTACTTTTTTCAGACATTTTTGATATTCTGCTTCTGTCTCCTCTTCTGTTGCATCACCACTTTTATAGAATTCATAAAGCGTATTGAGATCATCGAGTTCGCGCGTGATCTCTTCATAGGAAACGGTCCAGCCTTTCAGCTGCTTTACATTATTTAAGATTTTCTCTGCTTGTTTCGGATCATTCCAAAACGCAGGATCAAGGGTTTTTTCCTCTAACTGTTCCAGGTCGTGTTTCTTCCTATCATAGTCAAAGAAACCCCCTTAAGGCCGTACGGCGATCATTGAGCTCTTTAAGCTGTTCTTGTGTAAACATGAAGCAAAAGTAAGAATTAAATCCGGGATTCTTCCTTTAAAGGCCAAAAATAAATGTAGGTAAGGATCATCACGCTACCAAAGGTTACCAGTCCCATACCGAATACAATGAAGAGATGCATCAAAATTCCAATGGCAATGAAAGGCTTCTTGATCTTTTTGATCCATACCAGTACAGGAAAAAAGAGTTGATAGAGCAGCACAATGTAGTTGAGTGCTACAAATAACCAGGGAAGTGTAAGCACTGCTTTACTTAAAAAGGTTGTACTGTAATGAGCAACCTGCAGGGTTTCAATGATCGCATTTCCTTCTAGCCAGGATTCATTCTGTAATTTGGCCAAGGCAGAAAAAAAATATACAAAACATACCTGCACGATCACCCCGAGAGAACCAAAATTATGAAGGATGTTCTGATAGGAAGAAAATGAAGTCGATTTTTTGGTAGGGTACCCAATAAACGCGTTGAAAAAAAGCAATTGATTCATGAGAACCTCTCCTCCCGTCATTGTTGAATAGATACGATTATGAATATTGACCACAAGAAACCAAAGCAACAGATCTGTAAGAATTAGTATACGGAATTTAAAGAGTCCCGCTAATGCGATCAGAAGTGTAGGAATAATAAAGAAGAAACCGGCATTATTGGAATTCATTTGGTGCAAGAGAAAAGCGGCATTTTGAATAATGCCCAGATTCGAAAAGGGCTTGGTATAAATAATGGAATTTTCACTGAAATAAAGAGCGTAATGACTCAACCAAAAAACACTTTTGACAAGAACCAGAATGTAAAGCAATTTTTTGAAGACGCTTGATCGTCTTTGAAAATGCATTTGATCGCTGAAATACTGAAACACTTTTTCTTTCATGTACACGATGAGTATAAATGTAGAATTTTATTCAGCAGTAAAAAAATAAGGGAAAGACCGAAGGCATGAAATTATTTTTCTCCTGCCAGCAGATTCACGTTTCCGTAATGTGTCTCACCTTTCTTGGTCACCTCGTTGATAAATGTGATTCGATAAACATAAACATCCTGTTCACAAGGCTTTCCTTTGTAAGTACCATCCCATCCTTTCACGGTTTCGTCAGTACTGAAGATCTTCTGCCCCCACTTATTGTAAATATCAAATTCATATTTTAACCAACCAATACCCTTCGGCATGAACACATCATTCAAGCCATCGCCGTTAGGTGTGAAAGTATTCGGGATCCAGAATCTGTACTCTGGTTCTATCTTCACCTTTCTTGAAATGGTATCACTGCAATTAAATGAATTGGTCACTGTTTGATGGATGATGAATTCACCAACAGATTTGTATTCGTGAATAAGATTAGAATAGATCGAACTCTCTCCATCTCCTAAATCATAATTCCAGGCAACAACATCATCGCTGGCTCTGTTTTGAATTGTGATCGTGGGGTCGAAAATGGTCGTTACCTCTGGAGTTAAGGTAAAATCCGCAACAGGGGTTGGATTTACAGTGATGTTTTTTACTGTTGCTATACTTGTATCCGCACATACACTTGTTGTTGTTACGATCAGTGTTGCTCCATATACTCCTGCCGGAGAAAAGACAACAAGGGGCTCAAAGCCTTCAGAGGATTCTCCATTGCTGAACTTCCACGAATAACGTATTGGCAATTCACTTGTACTTCCGTTGCTGAATCCTATTTTGGCAGGATCACATAATGATTCCGGTAAATTATTGATCTTGGCTTTTGGTTTATCAAAGATCTTGATAGTATCAATAATGGAATCAAAACATTGAAACTGCTTGGCGTATAATTTGATCTTTATTTTTCCGGGTTGATTGAAAGTGACCGGTGGTGGAATTTTTGTGTTTGCAACACTCGGTGTGCCGGCTGCAGTAAATTCCCAATTGAATTTTGCGCTGGAATGATGTGTGCTTGTGTTACTGAACTGAAAAGAGTTGAAGCGAAGACACATGGGTGCCTGCTTCGGCATGCTCATTGTAAGATCGGGATAGATGTAGAAGGTTTTCTTCAATGTATCGCTGCACACTTTACCGGGATTAGCAATAAGCGTCACAACATACATACCCGTATCTGCATAGGTATAAGTTGGGTTGATCAGATTGGAAGTGTCAGATAAAATTCCACCTACTCCAAAGTCCCATTTGTATGTTAAGGGAACATTTCCAAAACTTTGATTTACAAAATCGATCTTATTCCCCTGACATTTTTTTACCGGGTCCTCAAACACGCTGGCAACATTAACAATACAAGGTGTAATATTGAATTGAAAATCCCTGTAATGAATATTGATCAAAACGCCGTTTCTTCGTTCATATACACAAATTCCAACAACATACTGGCCAACCTGCGTTGGTCTTCCTGTAAGCAAGCCGGTTGTTGGATTGATGGAAAAAGCCGGATTCGCAGCTATTGGATAGGCTCCCGTGTAAACTCCTGTATAGTTTACGTTTTGATAGGGAGGAGGTGGTGCTACTGCTGGACAACCTCCTTGTCCGCTTAACGAAGGGCAATTTACATCCAATCCCTGGTACGGCGTGAACAAAGCATAGGTCAGCTGATCTCCATCGGGATCTGTTGCACTGTGATCAAATGAAAAAGGCACATTGGCGCATAAAAAGATAGGAGGGAATTTTTTGAAACGGGGAGAACTATTTACCGGAACAACTTCCGGACCAGGTATAAAAGTGTAGTAAGTGGAGCCTTGTGAGCCGGGTGTAGAAAGATTGATGATGGTATTGTTTCTGCAACAACGCTGATAAATGATATAATACCCACCGGCAAGCGGAGGTAAATTGATGGTGGTTGTGTACACTCCTTCTTCCACGCAAACATTCGTTGGAACTTCAATGCACGGGTTGTTAAGTGTAGGTGGAATATTCGTGATAACAGGTGCCCCAATATTGTACGAGTTCACCAGATTACTGTCTGAATCATACACGGTGATCAAAGCAACCGGCGT
Organism: Bacteroidia bacterium; assembly: GCA_035438925.1. Classification (GTDB taxonomy): domain Bacteria; phylum Bacteroidota; class Bacteroidia; order B-17B0; family Aurantibacillaceae; genus Aurantibacillus. The sequence continues at coordinate 3,608 of DAORJH010000024.1, forward strand.
GTTGTTTAAACCGTCAAAAGGTGCCCCGTCACTGAAACAGTCTCTGTAAACTTTCAAGGTGATACGGTAATTGTTTCCGCCCAGGTCGTCATAAATGATCTCTCCACCAACGATGTGTTTGGAAAAGCAATCAACTTTGAGTAAAGTCAATAAAAAGAATATGAAGTAAAATTTTTTCACCCCTTGATTTCAAGCATTAAATTACTAAAAAATAACCTCAATTTATAACTCTTTGATAAGTGGTAAACTTATTCTAAAAAGTGGCAGTTTTTGCGGTAAAAATCAATGATTTATTTAGTAACTTTGTTAATATGCTAAAAAAAGCGCTTTTATTGGTTTTTATCGCCTTGATCAGGCCTTCTGTGGCTCAGTTAATGGTTGCCCGGGATACCATTAACGTCATTGAAAATGGCAAAACCCTCAAAATGGCCTGGGGCAATGGCATCAACCACGCAAATGTTTCAAATATCGATCTGAATTATGATGGCAAAATGGATATTGTTGCCTTTGATCGCATCAACCTTTTTGGAGTAGGTCGTTTCCGTTGCTTTGTTCAAACGACCCCTGGAACTTATACGGCCAATACAACGCTTAGTTATTCTTTTCCATTTATTACACAGTGGGCAGTTTGTCTTGACTTTGACGGAGATGCGAAAGTGGATATTTTTTGTTCCACAAGTGCAGGAATCATGGTTTACAGAAATACGGGAAGCATTGGCACCGGACTACAATTCACACTTTTCAAATCACTGATCTATACCAAATACGGACCAACCGTAACGAATCTTTATGCGGCTTCAAATGGTATTCCCGGTATTTCAGATATAGACGGAGACAGCGACCTCGATGTACTTACATTTAGTCCTGCCGGCGTGATCATTGAATACCACAAGAACATGAGTGTGGAGACCTATGGTCATAACGACAGCCTGGATAAATTTGAAGCGATCACCTTGTGCTGGGGAGATGTAGTAGAAAATAACTGCGGCATTTCTCCAAATCAAACATGTACTCCGGTGGCTTTGCTGACAAAGATCAAAGATTACCAGGATAAGATCCTGCATTCTGGTTCTTGTCTGACATGTATTGATACAGATAGTGATGGCGATAAAGACCTTTTGATTGGGGATATCAGCTGCAATATTGCGCTCTATGGCCACAACACGGGTTCTCCTTCTAACGCATTACTCACTCAAACCACAAATGCTTATCCTAATTTTCCGGCCAATTCAAATACAGTATCGATCAATATCAATAATTTTCCATGCTCTTATTTGGTGGAAGTGGATGCAGATGGAAAGAAAGATCTTATTGCTTGTCCGAATGTAAATGGTGGCGAAAATACGGCAAGTATGTGGTATTACAGAAATGCAAGCGCAACGCCAACAGTCGATTTTCAATTGATCAAGAAAAATCTATTTCAGGATGAAATGATAGAGGTTGGACAAGGATCTTTTCCGGTTTTATTCGATGAGAACGGAGATGGAAAAAAAGATCTCTTGGTAGGAACGCACGGATATTATTTGAACGGCTCTACAAAAGGAAGACTTACTCTTTACAGAAATATTGGAACAAATACGGTCCCTTCTTTTTCACTCATCACACGTGATTATGCTTCCGTGAGTTCGCAAAGCCTGAATGGCGCTATGCCTACTCTGGGAGATGTTGACGGAGACAATGACCTTGACATGATCATTGGGAACATGACAGGACAGATCTACTTGCTTACGAATACAGCGGGTTCACTGGCGCCCTGCAGTTTCAGCATCAATCCTACAGCACTTTTTACAACAACCTCCGCAATAGCAGCCCCACAGTTATTTGACATCGATCAAGACGGCAAACTCGATCTTATGATCGGATGCAAGAACGGAAGGATCTTTTATTACAGAAATATTGGCACGCCAACCGTTCCTAGCTGGACACTTGCAAATGGAGCATTCGGAGGGGTTAATGTGAAAGGCGATCCCAATTATTTCAGTATCGATGGTTATGCAGCTCCCTTTTTCTATAAGGAAGGCAATCTTATCAAATTGCTGGTAGGATCAATAAGCGGTCAGTTGTTTTACTACTCTGTTCCCTCTGCAACTGCGCCTTGTAATCTGATCAATGCAAACACGAATTCAATGAATGAAGGAGGACAGAGCACTGTTTTTTATGAAGACATCAATGGAGATAATATACGCGATCTTTTTATAGGTAACGGATCAGGCGGATTGTGTTATTTCTCTTCAACCGGACCCGGTGTATCCGTGAAAGAAGAAGATCTGAATGCAAATGCCATACTTTTGTTTCCAAATCCGGCTCAAGATAAACTCCACATCAGATTCGACAAGATTGAGTTAGAGCAGTGTTTTATTACAATTCATGACTTGTTGGGAAAAACAATTCTGAAAGAAGAAACGAAAAGAAATGATTTTGAGATGAACATCAGTGAGCTTCAGCAAGGAGTTTACATTGTTGAACTCGATATAGTTCAGAAGCAAAAACACTCCTCAGTGATCAGAAAACTAATTGTAGAGTAGTGCGTTTTTTGATCGTATACCTTTTATTTTCTTTCTTTTTTTCTTCTTGTAAAAAAGATGTTGGGGCTGTCAATCATGGCAATTATCCTGAAGATATCGGAAGAATAATCAACACGAGTTGTTCGGTGAGTGGCTGTCATGACAGTAAAAGTTTTCAGGCAGCAAGCGACTACGATCTGAGTACCTGGGAAACCATGTTCAAAGGAAGCAAAAGCGGTTCACCCGTGATTCCCTTCAATTCAAAATTTTCTGCCTTTTGTTATTATATAAATACCTATCCTGAATTAGGATTACAGAACACGCCGGTCATGCCATTGAACAAAAAAGCATTGAGTTTTGATGAGGTAAAAGCAGTAAAGGAATGGATCGATAAGGGAGCTCCGGATGTGGATGGAAAGATCAAATGGGCAGATAATCCAAACAGAAAAAAATTGTATGCTGTAAATCAGGGCTGTGATGTTGTAACTGTATTTGACAGCGAAACGCAATTACCAATCCGCTATATTGAAGTTGGGACCAAAGCCGGTGTGATTGAAGCGCCTCATCAATTAAGGGTTTCGCCTGATGGCAATTACTGGTATGTTATTTTCATCAACAACAACGTGATGCAAAAATACAGATGCAGCGATGACGCATTTGTTGCAAACATCCCGCTCACGCCTATGGCAGCAGGTTCAGGAACCGTGGATGCAGGAGACTGGAATACTTTTTTGATCACAAAGGATAGTAAGAAAGCCTATTGTGTGTCGTGGACACCATTGGGAAAAGTCTGCTGTGTAGATCTTGAAAATCATACGCTTTTAAATTTCATTACGTTACCAGACAATCCACACGCCATTGCAATTAGCAGTGATGAAAGCAAGATCTATGTGGGGGCACAAACCGGAAATTTCATCAATGAGATCGATGCAGGATTAAGTAATATCAATCAGTTATCCTTAAACGGTTCACCTCCTAATGGCGCCTCCTCACTGGACCCACATGATATGATTTTATCTCCTAATGGAATTGAACTTGTAATCACATGTCAAAAAACAAATGAAGTCAGGATCTTTAATACACAAACATCATCGGTAACTGCCGTGATCAATGTAGGAAAATGGCCTCAGGAGATCGTTTATTCTTCTTCTACCGATCAGTACTTTATCACTTGTATGTATGATGACACAACGCCCGGATCAATGGGGGTTATTTCGAGGATCAACAGAGTTGGTAATGCAGTAACGAATTTACCATGTGGATTTTTACCTCATGGCCTGGCTGTTGACGAAAAGAAGAAGCTTCTTTATGTATTATCGAGAAATGTACAAACGAACGGACCAGCTCCGCATCACAGTAGTTTGTGTGCAGGCAGAAACGGATTTGTAAATTTTATTAATCTGAATACCTTCACGGTCCTGAGTAAAAAGTATGAAATGAGCGTTGATCCCTATTTTATTTCCGCGAGACCTTGAGCAACATCAACGATATTTTAGCCAAACAACCTATTCTAATATTTGACGGGGAATGTGGTTTTTGTAACCGAAGCGTTTTGTTTCTTGTAAAAAGAGAGAAGAACAAAAAAATGCATTTTGTATCTCAGCATTCTCAAACAGGAAAAGACCTTCTTAATTATTTTGAATTGGATCCATCCATCGATAGCATCGTTTTGATACGAGATTATTCTGCATATATAAAATCCTGCGCAGTTTTAAGGCTCACCTGGTACATGAAAGGTTTATGGCCACTCTTGAGTTTCTTCCTTATCATTCCACCTTTCATTCGTAATAGGTTCTATGAATTTATTGCAAAGCGCAGAATGAAGATCTTTGGCAGGGTAGAGTCTTGTGCCTTATTAGATGAAGAAGATCTAAAGCGAATTTTGTAAGATCAAGTATCAGTGATTGATCACCAATTTTTCTGTTTTGGAGTAACCATTGCTTTGAAATAAAACAGAATAGACCCCCGTTTTCAAAAAGGAAATATCAATTTCCTCGTAATTCTTTTTTCTGCTGCTGTATTCTGCGATCTTATTTCCTTCCGAATTCGTAATTGTTAAAGAATAATTTTGTAAAACCGGACAATTCACAATGATCTTTTCCTGACTTGGATTCGGGTAAATGGAAATTTCAGAAAGTAAATTCTTTTCTGGAGATACTTGTTTGAACAAAGGATCTGCGTTCAGCAAGAACAAACCATTCTTGATGTCAACCGCAATGATAATCCCACTCGGAAGAAAGGGATAAGCGCCCCAGTTCCCCATGTATTTATCGTGAGCATATTCTTTCGCATTGAATCCTCCTTCAGCATAGGTGTCATACCATCCTGAAAGCACAGGAAAATTAGGATCGGAAATGTTGTAAACGAATAAACCATCTTGATAACAGGAAATAATTGCCCATTCATTTCCGAGTAGGTAGGCATTGTGTGGTGTTGTTTTGGGATGAGGAATAAATTCTGTAACGGGTTGAATATTCTGTAGATTCTCAACACGAACGACCTTAATAGGTGCGGACTCTGCCTCATCGGTAAAAACCAGATACTTTCCATTTTGAGTCAGGAAGCTGGAGTGATTGGCAATCGGTCCGGAATAATCCGCATAACTTCCAATTTGCGTAAAGACATTATTTCCCTTGTCATATTTAAAAACGAACATTCCCTTTTGTCCACAGGATGCAAAAACGGTATCATTTTTCACGTGCATGTCATGAACGGCATTAAGAAAGCTGCAGTCGCTGTTCAGACTTCTCAGAAAGCGAGGAGATGCCGGATCTTCCAGGCTGTATATATTCATTGCAGAATATGCTCCTTGTGTGCTATAGCTGACAGAACCAACATAGAGATGGTCTTGATCTATCCAAAGCGTGTGTCCTTTCTCAAACAAATCTGTTCCGTTGTATACGAGTGTGACGGTACTTGGAAGCGAACTCATGTCCACTATCTGAAATGTATTGGGAGAGACGTCATCGCTGGCTATGTAACAGAAATTTTTATAAGTCTTAATTTCTCTCCAATTGCAATGTGGTTTTCCACTCACAAAAGCTCTTACTATAGGGTGGTAAGGGTCGCTTACGTCAATAAAATAAGTACCGTTGCTGCCACCTACGATCGCATATTCTTTGTTCTTCTCAGATTGATACCAGCCCCAGCATCCTGTATAAGCCCTTCCAATGTCACTGTGATCAGCAGGGTTATTATTAGGATCTAAATGTGCAGTTAATTTCAGGACTTGTGCTGAGGTTTGAGCAATACTATAACTCTGAAGCAGAATAGCCCCACAAACAAAAAGAAATTTAAGATATTTATTTAGAATAAAATTGATCTAGTGGATCGATCAGGCCGTTCCTGTTTTACGAACCCCTGCTGTTTTTTTAACACCCGCACTCGTTTTCACATTCGAATTGTCTTTAGATCCTGATTTATGTGAAGCTTTGTTCTTCTCATCGAAGGCCTTTGCAGCGATCTGCTTCTCATCCCCTTCTTTATTCTCTTCTTTCAATTTTAAGTTCCCTGTCGATTGAAGGGTGTTATACCATGTAAAAAGCTTACGCATATTGCTTACATAAACCCTCTCCTTATCGTAATCAGGAAGTATTTCCGAAAAATATTTTTCTACAGCCTTATCATCTGCTTTGTTGTCAACAGCCGGACCACCTTTTTCTTTTTCTGATATGGTGGTGATGATCTCTTCAATTGGTTTATCATCTCCGGTTGTGAACATGCTAATATCGGACAGGGTAGAGACCTTCGTTGTGGAATAAATATTCACACGTTTTTTATCTGCCAAACCTTCTACGATAATACCATTCTTGCTCTGAGCAATGATCTTGAATAATCCGGGTTGACCGGAAATGGAAATAATACCTGTTAAATCAATCATAATTAATGTACTTATTAGCAAATATAGGTTTTTTAATTGGCAGTTTTAGTGTTTTTTCAAATATTTTTTCGCCCTTTTCACAAAGAAATTTTCTAAAATTCCCCCCTAAAAGGGGAGATCCATATTTTGTGAATAGGACCCTTTGTGCTACATTTAGTGAGTCAAATTTTAATTATGAAGTATCATTCTCTCAGCAATGACCTGTTCATTGGCAACAGAAATAAATTCAAGAATTATCTTAAACCGAATTCGCTGGCTGTTTTTGTAAGCAACGACATCATGCCTACAAATGCAGACGGAAGCATGGGTTTTAAGCAGAACAGTGATTTGTTTTATCTGACAGGGGTGGATCAGGAAGATACTATCCTTGTTATTTTTCCTGATGTGAAGGATGGCAAACACAAAGAAATACTGTTTGTAAAGGAAACCAGCGAGCTCATTGCGATATGGGAGGGAGCCAAATTGAATAAAGATCAGGCCACTTTGGTCAGTGGTATTGAGCATGTATACTGGCACCATGAATTTGAAAGGGTGATGCAGCCTTTCTTCTTTCAGGCAGAACATATTTATCTGAATAACAATGAGCATGCAAGACAATACATCAAAGTAGAAACAGCTGAAGCGCGATTCAACAATTCTCTTCGACAGAAACTCCCATTGCATAAGTTCGAGAGAAGCGCACCTATCATGCATAAGATCCGTTCCGTGAAAAGCACAGAAGAGATCGAGTTGATACAGCAGGCATGTGACATAACTGAAAAAGGTTTCAGGCGTTTGCTTAATTTCATAAAACCAGGTGTTTGGGAATATGAAATTGAAGCTGAACTCATTCATGAATTTGTACGCAATCGCTCAAACGGATTCGCGTATGGTCCAATAATTGCGAGTGGTTTAAGCGCTTGTGTTTTGCACTATGTCGACAATAACAAGCAATGCAAAGACGGAGAAGTGATACTTCTTGATGTTGCAGCAGAATATGCCAATTACGCCAGTGATATGACGCGCTGCGTTCCAGTAAGTGGCAAGTTCACAAAGAGACAAAAAGATGTTTACAATGCAGTGCTTCGCGTTAAGCGCGAAGCAACCAAAATGCTTTTACCTGGAATGACATTTGACAAATACAACAAGGCGGTCGGAGAAATGATGACAGAAGAGTTGTTGCAGTTGGGTCTCATTAAATCAGAAGAGGTAAAAAGACAAAATCCTTCATGGCCGGCGTATAAAAAATATTTTATGCACGGCACATCTCATTTCTTAGGCTTAGATGTGCATGATGTTGGATTCTTTACAGAACCGATGCAGGCCGGGATGGTATTCACTGTAGAGCCCGGAATTTATATAAGAGAAGAAAATCTCGGGATCCGACTGGAAAATAATATTCTCATCACAACAGGGGGACAAATGGACCTGATGAAAAATATTCCGATTGAAGCAGATGAGATCGAAGAGTTGATGAGCAAAAAAGTTCATGCTTAAGCACTGCCTTTATAAAAAGGAAAAGGTTTATTTCTCAGATACCGGAAAAGGAAGAACAGTAGTTTTATTACATGGTTTCTTAGGTTCACACAAGATCTGGGAAAGTACAATAAAAGATCTTTCTAAAACCTACAGAGTTATTGCTTTGGATCTGCCCGGCCATGGACAAACAGCCTGTTTCGGATATGCGCACTCCATGGAATTAATGGCCAATTGCGTAAAAGCAGTTTTGGATAAACTAAAGATCAAGAAAACGGTTTTGATCGGACATAGCATGGGAGGATACGTTGCACTCGCATTTGCAGACCTTTTTCCTGATCATTTGAACGGCCTTTGCCTTTATCACAGCACAGCTTATGCCGACAGTAAAGAAAAGAAAGCTGATCGTTTACGTGCAATTACTGCAGTGAAGGCAAATCGGAATCTGTTTACCCGTAATACTATTAAAAACTTATTTGCTGCTAAAAATTTGAAGTACTTGAAAAAGGAGATCTCTTTTGCCAATGAAATTGCAAAAAAGACCAGTAAAGAAGGGATTGCGGCTGCCTTGCATGGAATGCGAGATCGGACAGCCAGAGATATTATTTTGAATTTAGTTAAATATCCGGTTATGATGGTGATAGGCGAACACGATAATGTTTTGCCACACGAACAATTGCTGGAGCAAGCAAAGAAATTAAAGAATGGAACCGTCTTGTATTTGGAACACGATGGCCACTTCGGATTTTTAGAATCCCCAAGAGAGAGTAATAAAAAGCTGAGGAAATTCCTGAGACTTTGTTATACGTGATATATTTTAAATTAAAGCGAAGAGAGTAACTTAAGAAAGGCCTCTTTTTTTCTGGATGCTAAAGGGATCTTGGATTTATCACTCATAATGATCGTCCCCCCATCTGCTTTTTTATAAGTTTCAAAAAAATCAACATTGATCAAATGCGACTGGTGTACTCTGAAAAAGCCATACGGCTGAAGCATTTCATCAAATTCTTTCAGGATCTTGGTGGCAAGAAGTTTTCTTCCGTCACTGAGCATGAAGCGGGTGTAATTTCCTTCTGACTCACACCTGACAATATCTTTTACATTCACTGCATGGATGTGATCACTGCTTTTTAGGATGAGTTTCTTGTTTTTCTT
>DAORJH010000025.1:0-12458 GCA_035438925.1 Bacteroidia bacterium
CTGCCAGACAACCCCTGTGGCAGCCGGCCAATTTACTGGCAGTTGGACTCTGGACACTTTGCAGTCCGGTTGGTATAAATGATCAGGAGGGATTACAGGAGGATGTAGCCTATATGGATCTACACTCAAATCAACTTTACATTGGAAAAAGAACACAAGGAGAAGAGCATTCCTATCAATTAAATGATATCAGTGGAAAAAAGATCTTAGAGGGAAGTTACACAGCGCTAAGCATTCAGGTCGATCTTCAGCAAATTCCATCAGGAATTTACTTACTGGAATTTGGTCCTGAAAAAAACAAGAAACATTTAAAGGTTGTTCGCTGAGATCAACTGTATCCGATCACTTCTCTTACGTTTTTAAGTTTTTCATCCGCAATAGCATTCGCCTTCTTTTCTCCGATCTGTAATTCTTTTTCTAACAACGACGTGTCGCCCATCAGTCGATCGAATTCTATTCTGTTGTCTTTGAATTTATCGAGTATCAATTCAAACAGCGCTGTCTTTGCGTGCCCGTATCCAAAATTTCCTTTGAGATAATTGTTTCTCATCGTTTCTGTTTGTTCCGAACTTGCAAGTAATGCAAACAATTTAAATGTATTATCTGTTAACGGATCTTTGGGTTCTTCCATGCTTTTGCTGTCGCTCACAATGCCCATGATCACTTTTTTCAATTCTTTTTCGGGAAGAAAAATATTGATGAAGTTGTTGTAGGACTTACTCATCTTTTGCCCGTCGATTCCCGGCACGATCATCACTCTGTCATCTGTCATCGCTTCAGGAATGATGAAAATATCCTGCCCAACTTTTCTGTTAAATGTTCCTGCAATGTCCGCTGTCATTTCAAGATGTTGTACCTGATCTTTTCCGACAGGAACCTTATGCGCATCATACAAAAGAATGTCTGCTGCCATCAAAACAGGATACGTAAATAATCCCGCATTCACGTCTGCAAGTCTACCACTTTTATCTTTGAACGAGTGCGCATTAGCAAGCATTGGATAGGGCGTAAAGCAATTCAGGTACCAGGTTAGTTCACTTACTTGTGGCACTCTGCTCTGTCTGTAAAAAACAGTCTTCACGGGGTCCAGTCCACAGGCCAGCCAAACTGCAGCTGTTGCGTTGGTGCTTTGTCTGATAAAAACGGGATCCTTTTGGGAAGTGAGTGTGTGCATGTCTGCAATAAAAAGAAAGCTTTCCGTATTTGGTTTTCTGCTTAATTCGATTGCGGGAAGGATGGCTCCTAATACATTTCCTAAATGGGGAACGTTTGTGCTTTGTATGCCTGTTAGTACGCGTGTCATAATTGGAAATAAAAGTACAAAAATAAAGCGGATTAGATCAACAAGAAAAGGCCTGGTCAAAAATCCATCCTTATTAAAGAATTTCTTTTCGGCCAGGCCCCTAACAACATTAAAAAAACTTTTATAAAATTAGTGCTTGTCTTTCTATTTTCTATCACCTTTATTGCGTGATTTCTTTACGTTTAAGTTAAAGTTTTGTTAAGATACTCAAATGTATTTACTCTTCTTTGCTTTTTCGATGGCCTCGGCTTTTGAATGAACTTCAAGTTTCAGGTAAATATTTTTTATGTGAGATTTTACCGTTTCCTTATCCACGAACAATTGATCGGCAATGGTGGAATAGCTTTTTCCTGAAGAGAGTAATTCCAGAACTTCCAGTTCACGATTAGAAAGCGGGGTTTGTCTGTTCTTGTGAAAAGATTGAACAACCATTCTTGCCACGTTCGTGCTCATTGGCGCGCCTCCATTCTCTAATTCCACAAGGGAATCAATCAGTTTATTCAGTGGCATGTTCTTTGTGAGATACCCAGCGGCTCCTTCACAAAGCGCTTTAAACACCAGATCATCGTTTTCATACACCGTTACTACCACCACCTGCGTCTTTGGCATGAGTGCTTTTATCTTTGAAATCGCAACGATCCCGTTCATTCCGGGAAGTTCAATGTCCATCAGACAAATATCCGGTTCATCAGATTTAATATTCTTTATGGCTGTCTCTGCATCAGAATAAGCATTGATCACTTCATACTTTTTGTCTTGCTGGATCAGCGTTACAAATGCATTTCTGATGATCGCATCATCTTCAACGATAGTGATTCTTTTAGGTATTGCTGTCATCTTCCTTATTTTTAAATGTAATATTTAATTTGATCCTGGTTCCTTGCGCCGGAACAGAACTAATGCTAAGTGTAGCCGAAGAACGCATCGCTCGCTGTTGTATGTTGCTTAAACCAAAACTATTTTTATAATCCTTCATTTCAAATCCGATCCCGTCATCCTCCAGTTCAAGCGTTATATTGTCACTATCTTGTACAACACTCAGTTGCACGTTGGAGGCTTTAGCGTGTTTTAAAATATTTGACAGACTTTCCTTGAAGATCATGGCAATATTTCTTCCCGCCGTTGGAGTTTGCTTGAGTTCTTTCAGGTTTTCATCCAGTCCTGTTAATTTGAAATTGATGTTTGTCCCGTAAAAAACCTCATCTGCATAATCCTTTATTCGAATAATGATCTCATACATGTTGTCTTTACCCGGATTGATCGACCAGATAAAATCTTTTGTTCCCTGGTAAAGTCTTCCTGAATTTTGAGAGATCACATCCAGCAGTTTCTGCGCTTCTGAATTTTCTTTTGAGATCTGCAATTTGATCATTTCAATGAGCATGGAAATACGCGTAAGCCCATTACCGAATTCATCATGCAGATCGAGCGCGGCTGCTTTTCTTACTTTTTCATTCTCGTCTTTTCTTATCTGTTCGATCTGCTGTATGTATTCGATCTTTCTTCTTAATCTCGATCTGTAAATAAGCCAGCTTGTCAAAACGGTTAATGTTACAAAGATGAAATAGAACCACCAGGTTGTCCAGAACGGATCGTTAACAGTAAAACTGTATTTAAAGGGAAACGAGCGGGCACCCTCCTTATTGATTGCCAGCACCTCCAGGTCGTACCGACCGGGAGCAATATTGATAAAAGACAAGGCAAAAAGTTTGGAGGTTGTTACCTTAATGAGGTTAGTATCCTTATTGTTGAATCGATAGTAAAGATCAACATTGCCTTCGCCGGAATAGTCGGGAACAGAAAACTCAAAGTAAATATCATTTTGCCAATAAGTAAGTTTTAAAGGCGAAAGGTCATTTCCTCCTCTTGTATATTCAGGCGTGATTATCTTTCTGAGAATAATGGATGAAACATTTTTATTGAGTACCTGCTCTTTCGGATAAATGCTGACGATCCCGCCCAAACCACCAAACAGCAGCTCTCCGTCTGCAGCACGGAAAAAGCCGCCGGAGTTGAATTCGTTTATCACAATTCCATCCGATGCTGTATAACTCTTGAACTGACCACTCTTCGCATCAAATACTGATAATCCAAAGTTGGTGCTCATCCAGAATTTACCGTTCTCATCTCCTAAAACTCCATAGATGAAATTATTCACGAGGTTCTTTGCCGAAAATATATTTCTGACTTTTTTTCCTGTAGCATCAACTATGCTTAATCCTTTCGTTGTTGCGAGTAAGATCTCACCACCGGGAGCTTCCTTGATATCCATTACCCGGTTTGACAATATCGAATTGGAATCATTGTTATCGTGTTTCAATAAAAAAGAATTTCCGTCTTTCTTTAAACAATACACCCCGGCTGATCCTCCTATCCACCAGTTCTTTTTGGAATCTGATAAGAAGGAACTAACGTTCTCGATCTTTACGGATTTATCAGCAATGATCATTTCTGATATCTGCTTCACATCATTTGTTCTTGTATTATACTGAACAAGTCCTCTTGATGTGCAAATAAGAAGTTCTTCTTTGTTAAGGGGAACGATCTTGGAAACCTGATTTCCTTTTGACGAAATCAGTTCAGGAACTTTTTGAATGTAGATCTTACTTTTCTTGTCAATTAGATAAAGACTGTTCCCGTATCCAAACCATACGTTATTATTTTCGTCTGTGCAGATCGCCTCTACCGGACGATTAATCCTACGAAGAGGGTCCGATAATCCTATAAAGGAGTAGGATTTTAGTTCTCTGTTCAAACAAAGAATACCAGAGCTATATCCGGCCCAGATTATTCCATCCTTATCTTTTGTAATACCAAAATAATTCGGATCAGACGAACTAACGAAAGAGGTTGGAATGGAAAAAGAATTTTTAGAATAACTGAAATTGAATGCTCCTGCGTCTCTTGATCCGATCCAGACAATGTCATCATTCGAATTCGTATTCTGATACAAACTTGCGATCTGACTGCTCTGTAATCCAAACCGGTTTCCCGTTTTACTGAAATGCTTTTTTAAATAGAGTGAGTCTTTTTCGCTGATCCCTGCAACAAAAACGCCTTGTAAATTAGTTCCCATCCAGATATTCCCTTTACGATCAACCAAGAGGGAAGAAATAGAATTGGTTTCGTTGAGTGTCATTGAATGGGTGCTGTTTGTTTCTAAACGATGACAAAACAAGGTTGAGTTGCCGGTGTAATAAATACATCCTTCTGAATAGGCAATACAGGTAATGAGTTCTTCCGGGTGTTTGGTATTTCCCCCTGATAAAAATCGTTCAAAATATTTCCCTCCTTTTTTCTGAATAAAAATGCCGGCAGTTGAAGCGGCATAAATATTTTGATCTTTATCACCACATAAAGCAAATACGGGAGGATTTCCCTTTAGTGCTGAATCGCGGAATTCAATTGCTGTAGTTGCGTATTCATTATTTGAATTGACTGAACAAAGAAACAAGCCCTCACGGTTCATCAGATAAATATTGTTGTTGATCGACCAGCATCGAAAGAAAACGGGACTCTTATCTGCACTTTCCTTTTTGAGGTTGGTTATGCTTAGATCGGCAAGATTTATTTTATCAAGTCCCTTGTCATTTAAAAGAAATAAAAAGCTATCACGAATACAGATCGCATAGATGTCATCTCCCGAAATGGATTGTTTTGCAAAAGGCTTGAAATTAAAGTGGTCCATGTTCTTGCCATCATAACGATTCAGTCCGTCTTGTGTAGCAAACCACATGAAGCCCTGTTTGTCTTGAATGATAGAGATGATACTACTCTGCGAAAGTCCTTGTTCCAGCCAGGTTTGATTGAAAAAGCCATGATCCTGTGCGAAAAGTGATACGCTCAGAAAAAACGAGATGAAGAGAAAAAAAATATGTTTTTTAAAAACAGGCATTCATACAAAGTTCTAAAATTTGTGAGTCAGAGACTAACGCATATTGGGGTATTTTACGGTTTTAAACAGAATTCTTTCAGGTCCTTGTTATACAAATGTTCAATTTTAAGCAAGTGTAACAAGCGGATGTACTCAAACTCTGAATTAGACTTGGCCATAAAAAGCTCATTTAATTGTGAGAAGAGGGATCTGTTCAGTTTTTTATGATCCAGGCAAAAGAAAACAAATAAGGAGAGCTTGTTAAGGCCTACGTTGTTCTTTTTGCTTCGTGTAATTCCATTTCTTCTTAAAAACTGTACGGCGTTGTTCGTGGCACTTTCTCGATTTCCTTTGAATTCTTTGTTTATCTTTTCCGTTATGAACGCACTGATGTTGGAGGGGTTCATTGGCCTGTCCTGTCCTTTAAAATTGACAAACATGTTAGAACCGGTGAATTTTTTTAATGCCTGTACAGAGGTTCTGTATCCTTTCTGAGATAAGATCAATTGGTGTTCCTTTTCGGCCAGCTCATTCAGTTTTTTATCCACGGGTCTGAAACCAAAACGATGATAAAACCAGAAAGCTCCTGAGTTGATCCCTTCCGGGTTGTTTTTTCCGAATTGATATGGCTCCACCTCAAAGTAAGTAGCGCCAAATGCCTGTCGGTAACACCTGAGTAATTGTGCGAATATAAAGGCAGATTCTCCTCCTCTGAAGGCTTCAAAAATATTGATTCCTATCAAAGCCCGGTTCTCAAACAACCACGCGCCACCGTAGGAGGTGGGAAATCCATTCTTGAACATCATAAAACCAATATATGACTCAAGAGGAAGTCTTCTTTCAGCGTTAATGCTGAATAATGCAATGCTTAAACCGTGTTCCAATTCAAAAAACAAAAATCCCTCGTCGCTGTGCTTCATTCCCTTCGCATCCGGTTCACAATAGGTGATGGGATCGGTTTCCCTATTGAGCAGCGCCAGGGCTGTTTTAGATGCGTCCAGTATTTTTATTTTTTCTGAGTACTTTAATTTTTTTGCCGGTGGAAGTTTTTTATCGATCAGTTCTCTTTCGTTGAATTTTTTCAATAAAGGGCCCTTGTGATAAAAACATTTTTTTTGTTCGATCTTTCCAAAGGTTCTGGAGAAAAGATCTGAATTCGGCTTGATCTCAACAAACACCTGCATGGATTCGTAAAGTTGTTCAATGATGAGAGAAGAAGCCGGGATATTAATCATGTTTTCTACCAATCCCATTAGCATTCGGTCTCTTTTCTTCGTGCCAAGAAATTTGATAAGCCACTTTTCGGGTTTTGTGTCTTCATCCGATACCATTTCAAATTCCATTTCTGAGATGCCATGTTTCAAGATCTCTTTTGGATGAACACCTTCTCCGAAAGAATGAAAAAAAACAGTACCCGGATAATTGGCCAAAAGCCATCGCGTAAGGGTTAGACTAAAAGCACCACAGGTCTTAGTTCCTGCCAGGCCAGAGCCACCTAATTTCTCACTTAAACTTTTGTTCTTTTCGATTTGTTGTGTTAGCGATCTCAATTCCTGCTCTGCTAGAGTGACCATTCTTTCGTTTTGTGGATAGGCAGAAATAAACAGAAGCACATCGTGAAGCGTGGATAATTGGGTCGCTGAATTCAATTTTAATTCTGATGCATTTTCAATTAATCTGCACTTTAGATCAATTGAATCTTCTGAGAAATCTAGAAATGCATTTATGAGTTGATTAAGATGTTTATTCATTTTGATCTCGAAATAATCTTGAAATTTAACACTATTGACTTGACCTTACTACTTATTTTTATTAAATTTATAACTCAAAGCTTATTATGAAAAATCTTTATTTTCTGTTTGTGATGTGTCTTTTCAGTAAATATTACTGTCAAACACCAAACATGGTAAAAGACAGTTATCCTGGTATTAACTCAGGATTGATTCCCGGAACCTCGCTAAAAGCAATTAATAATGGCGTTATCTATCCCGCATCAACAAATTCTCCAAATATAAAGATACTGCACTATAGTGACGGTAGTTTGTTAAATACAAATCCACTTATACCGACTCTCACATTTAATCTTTGGCTCTCAAATGTTGGGTCTAATTATTTATTTGCTGCTAATGATGGTACTAGCGGGGTTGAGTTGTGGAGAACTGATGGTACGGGGGGCAATACAAATTTATTGTTAGATATTAATACAGGAAGCGCTTCATCATTACCCACTCTATTATGTAAAACTCCAAACAAAATTTATTTTACTGCGAGTAGTTCTTTAGGCAGAGAGCTGTGGGTTTCTGATGGTACTGTAGGTGGAACCTTTCTTCTTAGAGACATTTTTGTTGGTCCTAACAGCAGCACGATTTCAGCCTCGTATAATATTAATGGTGATAATATATATTTTCTAGCAGACGATGGGGTGTCTGGAAACGAACTTTGGTTCAGTGATGGAACAGTAGCAGGAACAGTTTCCATGGGGGATATTTTTGCTGGAGGAGGATCAGCGTTTCCAACAAATAACTTATCCTATATCTCAATGAATGGAAACCAAATTTTTTTTACGGCTGTAAGCGGAACCAACGGTAAGGAATTATGGACTTCTAACGGAACACAAGCCGGAACATATCTTGTGAAGGATATATTTCCCGGTACAGCATCAAGTAATCCGGCCTTTTTAGGTTTCACAAATAATACATTGTTTTTTACTTGCGACAACGGATCAATTGGAAGAGAACTCTGGAGAAGCGATGGAACTTTAGCTGGCACCTTCTTGCTAATTGAATTAAATCCCGGATCGGGAAGTTGCAATATTAAAGAAAATACAACTTTTCAAAATAACTTCATTTTTCGCCATACACTTTCAGCAATGCCGGTAAACGATCATGTGTTATGGCAATCAGATGGAACGTTAGCAAATACTTTTAGCGTGTCTATTGCAGCGTTTAATAAATATGATATCTATACAAACTCTATAGTAAATAGTAATTTTTTCCAATTCAATAATGAACTCTATTTCGCCAGCTTGAAAGAAATCGCCAGTGTTAATCAAGATACATTACGTCTTCATAAAATTACCGGCTCTATTAGCACAAACACTCTGGTGAAGACAATTTTATTATCTGTAAAGTCTCCTACCAATCCGAGTTTTTTGATCATAAAGCCTCAGGGTAGTGGATATTTCAATATAATAATGAATATCTATTTTGCCGGATATCCCGATAGGTATTTTAAAGTATATACTTCCGATGGTACTAGTTCGGGAACTAATTTATTTTCACAATTAATTCAATATCACGGATGGCAGAGTATTACCCCTGTTGTGTATAATCCATTACCAGCTCTTCCTGGAACTAATGACGTTTTAGCGTTTTGTACTCCTTCATTTACCAATAATTCATATCCATGCAGAATAGATTTAGCATCCGGAAACATTACCTCGTTAGGTACATCAATAAGCTATCCTAATTGTTACGGGATGGGATCCCTCAACCCTTTCAGAACGGCTATAGTTGGAAATAAATTATATTTCGTGGCGGAGGCTAATGGTCAGGGCATTGAAGTCGCTGAAACTGACGGAACTCCCGGGGGAACAAATCTTACTCTTGATATTAATCCCGGATCTGCTTCTTGCTTTAGCACTTCTCCTGAAGCTGATCTGTTTATCCCAACTGTTTCTGCTGGAAAAATGTACTTCACTGCAAATGATAATTTAAACGGTACAGAACTTTGGAGTCTAGGAACAGGAAATGCTTCAATTAAAAAAATAAATAAGGAAACAGATTTTATAGAACTTTTTCCAAATCCAACAGAAAATGAATTTATACTAAAATCTCACGGCGTTCTTATGTGGTCCGTATCAATTTACAACTCGATAGGCGATAAAATTATTGAATATGAAAATATAAATTCATTTACTCAAGAAATTAACCTGCAAGGCATTTCTTCCGGAATCTATTTTGTTTGCATAGATGCCAATAAGCAAAAGATCACTAAAAAATTGATTGTGAAATAGCTTCCGCACATCTTTCTCCATCCATTGCTGCGCTCATGATTCCGCCTGCATAGCCGGCCCCTTCGCCACATGGATAAAGATTTTGCAATTGAGGGTGCGTTAGACTTTCTTTATCTCTTGGAATTCTTACGGGTGTTGAGGTACGCGATTCTACGCCAACAATAATTGCTTCGTTGGTTAAATAATTTCTCATTTTCTTGCCGAAATTTTTAAAGCCGTGCCTTAAGGCGCTTCCCATTTCTTTTTCCAGCAATTCAAAAAGATCACTGCTTTTAACGCCGGGTACATAGCTGCAATCCGGCAAAGTGGAACTGGTTTTATTATTTACAAAATCCATCAAACGTTGTGCCGGAGCTGTTTGTGTTTTTCCACCATATATCCAAGCTTTCCTTTCAAAATACTTTTGAAATTCCAGCGCGGCCAATGGACCAAATTTTTTATATGGAGCAAAATCCAATTCGTTAACGCCAACAACAATTCCACTATTTGCAAAAGGATTGTTCCTTTTACTCGGACTCCATCCATTCGTTACCACTTCTTCCTGTGCAGTTGCGCAAGGAGCAATGATCCCTCCCGGACACATACAAAAAGAATAAACCCCTCTTCCGTTCACCTGTTCAACCAGCGAATAACTCGCAGCAGGCAAATTCGTTCTCAATTCTTTGATCTGTTCCTCGCTACTGCAATGATATTGTATTCCATCAATAAGGCTTTGTGGATGTTCAACCCTCACGCCCATTGCAAATGGTTTCATTTCAATAAGTACTTTTTTAGTGTGCAGTAATTCATAGATGTCGCGTGCAGAGTGTCCGGTTGCTAACAACAATGCCTGAATCGAAATATTCTTTTCCAGTTTCGGATTTTGAGTTTGAACGTGGCTGATCTTACCTGAAGCAATTGTAAAGTCGATGAGTTTGGTTTCAAAAAAGATCTCGCCTCCATATTTTAAAATTGTTTCTCTGATCCTTTCGATCAGCTGAGGAAGTTTGTTCGTGCCGATATGGGGATGAGCATCAACCATGATCTCGTCGCTGGCTCCATGATAAACAAATGTTTTTAAGATCTTCTCCGTGCTCCCTCTTTTTCCTGAACGGGTATACAATTTTCCATCACTGTACGTTCCCGCGCCACCTTCACCAAAACAGTAATTACTTTCAGGATTTACAATTTGTTCTTTGTTTAATTTTGCCAAATCCCTTCGTCTTGCTTTTACATCCTTTCCTCTTTCAAAGATTATTGGTTTAATTCCAAGTTCCAGCATACGTAGCGCAGCAAACAATCCTGCAGGGCCGGCCCCAATGATGTGACAGGTCTTCTTTGCTTTGCCAACATCTTTGTATTCCATTTGGACAGATTCCGTTTTCGGAACCTCATTGATAAAAACAGAGATACTTAGGTTTATTTTGATCTTTCTTCCGCGAGCATCAATGCTTCGTTTTATGATCTTATAAGAAAACTGATCACTTTTGTTAAGAGAAAGTTCCGTTTGAATAAGCTCTTTCAGGGCTGTATCGCTGGCTGCTGTGGCAGGATCCGATTGAAGTTGAATTGATTTTTGCATACGAGGGAAGATTTTTATTCTTCAATGATGTGAAAATACAAAATAAATCTGATGATGCCTTAACCCTCAAATGTCACTGTAAAAACAACCATTCGGGATCGGATCTTTTCAATGCTATTGGAAAAAATACTGTTTTCGGGCTTCAATAGGTTCTTGGTGCCGATCAGTAATTTTATTTCCAGTCCTAGCTTAAAGTATTCCAGATAAAAATCAGTCCCCGCACCAGCGCTGTAAAAAAAGTCATCTCTTTTTAATTTCACGTTGTTGTCCAGTTGATTGGCGCCACCTGCCGTTCCAGCCGTTTTCTTTTTTGCATTGAGATCCAACATATATCCACCGCCGCCGATCACATAGGCGCTGAAATTATTCAAGCGTTTGGACTGTATCTTCGTTTCAAGAGGAAAGATCAAAAAAGTTGATTCTACTAGTTTCTGGTAAACCTTAAAAGTATCTCTGCCTCTATTGGACAGTGTGTATTCGATCTTACGGGAACCAAATGAAATACTGGGCGTAAAACGAAGGCGAATGTATTCCTGCAAACGCATATCACTCACAAGCCCTATTGCAAAACCAGGGGCGGGATTAGAGTATACGGTGATCACCTTATATCGCGTGCTGTCTTTATCTTTAACTATAAGCGTATCCGGAAATTTTGAGTTGGGAACGGTCACTATCCTAAAGTCGGTGCTGTTACCTGCAATGGTAAAACCAAAATGAAGCGGACTTTTATAAAATTTGGGCAGATTAACTCCGTACCCATCGTTCTGTTGTGAAAAACTATAATGAGAAAAAAGTGAAACAAGCAGTATGATGATGCACTTCTTCAGAGATAATTTAATAACGAGGTTTATAGAATAAAATTGCATAAAGTTATCCTTTTTTTACGGGTTTATGCCTCGTTTTTGCCAATTAAAAGGCTAAATTTGCCCTCGTTATGGAAATTCAGGTGATGAAATCAAAGCTTCACGGTGTAACTGTTACACAGGCGGAGATCGACTATATTGGAAGTATCACGATCGATGAAGATCTGATGGATGCTGCCAATTTAATTGAGAACGAAATGGTACATGTTTTGGACAAGAATAACGGAGAGCGTCTTATTACCTACGTGATAAAAGGGAAAAGAGGAAGTGGTGTCATCTGCATGAATGGTCCTGCCGCTCTCAAGGTAAAACCGGGACATGTTGTTATTGTTATTTCTTATGCAAACATGGCTTTTGAGAAGGCGAAGACCTTTAAGCCCTGGGTTGTTTTCCCTGATACTGCCACCAATAAATTAAAATAAGTGAAAGCGGGGAATACCAAATCGATCCTGCAGTTCATTCTTCTTCTGTCTATTGGCGTATTGTTGATCTGGCTTTCGTTAAGACAGGTTGCTCCGGAAAAAGACAATATCATAAAAGCGTTTTCGGAAGCAAATTATTTCTGGATCGCCATATCTCTTTCCATTTCTTTCTTAAGTCATTTTTTACGTGCTTATCGCTGGAATTATTTACTGGATCCGCTTGGACATAAAGTTGATCTGGTCAACGCAAACTGTCACGTTTTCATTGGGTATTTTGCAAATTACGGCATTCCGCGCATGGGCGAAGTTTCCCGTTGCACCCTGGCAGCAAAATATGACAAGGTGCCGTTTGAGGTTGCCTTAGGAACGGTGATCACTGAGCGCATCATTGATTTTCTAATATTTCTGATCATTTTCTTT
>DAORJH010000026.1:0-12124 GCA_035438925.1 Bacteroidia bacterium
GTGGAATAGTACCGCGACCGGCTTTTGTTATCAAAAGATTTTTATTTATTTCATAGACCAAATGTCCAGCCGGATTGTGTCCTTTGTTTTGCACAACCTTCGACCCGCTAACTCCATTATCATTCACAAAATAGTTAATGGGTGTGATGGTGATGGTCGTAAGCGAATCACGGTATTTACCTGTGTAGACAAAAAGCAAACTACCCCTTCTTGTTCTGCCATCATTGCAATTGCAATTAGAAGGACCAAAATTCACAGTCATGGAATCCGGATTGGTCGAGACCAATGTGTCAAATTTCAACGTGGCGCAAGACGAAAGAATTGAATTCGCTTCAGCCGATTTAAAACTGCTAAGGCTTTTGGTTCGACCGGCTTCATCTGCAATATTGTTCATGTCATTGGCAATACCTGTTGCCAAAAAGTTTTCAGAGGCTGAATCAGTATCATTGTCCACTTCCTGGGTTTTCTTCACACAGGAGCTAACTAAAAATGTAAGACTGACAAAAAGCAGGGGAATGGATCTGAACTTCTTCATTTTTCGTACGTTTTTAAATTGGACGATGATTCTTAGGGAAGGTTTAATAAGACAAAAGTTAATTTACCTCCCCTATTCTCTTCTTGTAAGTGGTAATATTTTGATTGATACGGTCAGATTCCACTAATCCATCCTTCAAACGTACAATTCGATGCGCATGCAAGGCAATATCTTCTTCGTGTGTCACCAGAATGATGGTATTTCCATTGTTATGGATCTCTTCAAACAATCCCATTATCTCTACTGAGGTCTTACTGTCCAAATTTCCTGTAGGTTCATCCGCCAGAATAATAGCAGGTTTATTCACCAAAGCCCGGGCAATGGCCACCCTTTGTCTTTGGCCTCCACTCAGTTCATTGGGTTTATGATTCATCCTGTCTGCCAGACCCACCTGCTCCAATACTTCCTTTGCTCGCTGAATACGTTCTTCCTTACTAAAACCAGCATACACAAGAGGAAGCGCTACATTCTCAAGCGTGGTTGCGCGAGGGAGTAGATTGAAGGTCTGAAATACAAATCCGATCTCTTTATTCCTTACCTGTGCCAGATCATTATCACTCATTTTGGCAACAGAAAGGTTGTTCAAGATATATTCACCTGAACTCGGACTATCCAAACATCCCAGCATATTCATCAGCGTAGATTTACCACTGCCGGAAGGCCCCATTAAAGCCACATATTCATTTTTCAAGATCTTCAAAGAAACATCCTTCAATGCATTGATCGTTTCCTCGCCTATTGTATAGACCTTGCTGATATGGGATATAGAAATAATCTCTTGCATTCTGTGTAAAATTACTTTATTTGCAAAGCAAACGGAAACAATTTCGCTATTATTATGAGTTATCGCAAAAGAATAAAATTCTTTCTTGTGCATACCCTAAGGGTGAGCAATAAAGAAGCAGACGAGCTCATTCAAAGCGGGAAATTGAAAGTGAATGGAAATGTTGTGCAAGAGAATATATTTTTTGAAGAGACAGACGAGATCTTGCTTGGAGAAAAAACTCTTCAGAAAGGATTTGAATATTTATACATTCGCTTCTATAAACCAAGAGGCTATCAAAGCACATTGAGTGAAAATGTCTCTGATAACCTGAGTCAATTCTTTAAACAATTTCAGAATGTAGCCATTGCAGGAAGATTGGATAAAGAATCAGAAGGACTTTTATTGATCAGCAATAATTGTAATTGGATCAGAGATGTGACCGATCCGGATTCAAAGAAAGAAAAAGAATACCTTGTTGATTTGGACCGAGAGCCCGATGATGATTTCTTTTCAAAATTCAGAGGAGGTGTGGAGCTAAAATTCTATACCACAAGAACAGCAATGTGTGATAAAGTCGGACCCACACAAATTAGAGTTGTATTAACAGAAGGCAAAAACAGACAGATTCGAAAGATGTGTAAAACATTAGGATACAATGTTTTAAAACTTAAAAGAATTAGAATTGACCAATTTAAATTGGGTAATTTGAAAGAAGGAGAACTTGATTTAACATAAATTTCATTTTTATATGTTGTAACATTATATGTTATAACATACATTTGTAGTCTAATTTAAAACTATAAAAATGAAAAAATCAATTATCACTAGCGTAGCCCTTTTCGCGGCAATGTCATTCAATGCACAAACTAACTGGAAAGTAGATGGATCACACTCTAAACTGGGATTCTCTGTTGTACACATGATGGTGGCAGAAACAGAAGGTAAATTCAAAGTTTATGAAGGAAGCGTAGAATCGAAATCAGAAACAGATTTTAATGATGCGAAGATCAATTTTACGGCTGATGTAAAATCGATCAACACAGATGATGAGAAAAGAGACGGACATTTGAAAAGTCCTGATTTCTTTGATGTGGAAAAATTCCCAAGCATCACGTTCAAAGCTACCAGCATGAAGGCTAATCCAAAGAAGGGTGCAACAGCTTACGATCTTGAAGGTGATCTAACTATTAAAGGAGTAACAAAAAAAGTAAAATTATTTGCAATTGCTGCAAGTAAAGTCGCAAAAGACCCTTACGGAAATACCAAGTTTGGATTTAAAGTGAACGGAACTATCAGCAGAAAAGATTTTGGTCTGGTTTGGAATGCAGCTCTTGAAACAGGTGGTGTTGCAGTAAGTGACGAAGTAATTTTAGATCTGAAGATCGAATTGAATAAAGCAAAGGTTTGATTATCTTAGGCCTCTCTTAACCGGAGAGGCCTTTTTTTTCATGAAACTGGAAGACGAAATAAAACAACGCGATTTTAAATCGCCACAACAGAAATTGGCAATCAATCTTTTGTATACGGTAAACTGGCTGAATGCAAAATTTTCAGCAAATTTCAAGACAACTGACATTACAATGCAACAGTTCAATGTTCTGCGTATTTTACGAGGACAGTACCCAAATCATTGCAACTTAAAGTTGATCAAAGAAAGGATGCTGGACAAAATGAGCGATGCTTCCAGGATCACGGATAAACTTCTTGCTAAAGGACTGATTGAAAGACATACTTGTCCGGATGATCGTCGCGCAGTGAATATCATCATTTCCAAAAAAGGTCTTGAAACGCTAAAATCCCTTGATTTTATTGATGAGGAATCTTCGAAGTACTTTGAGAATTTAAGCACAAAGGAAGTTACCCAATTGAATGATCTGCTTGATAAACTCAGGTCTTGAACTAAATAAGCCTTTTTCAATCATACTGTTCTTCAACTTTCTTTTCCTCCCCTCTTCCCGGGTAAATATTAATTTAGAGTTCGCTTCATAATAACCCAATTTTATTTCGGCAGATTGGCATTTTTGTTAATTTTGCCTGTAAATGAGTCAGGTCAAAAAAACAACGGTCAGTCCTCCTAAAAGTAACGCTACTTTTTATTCAAAAGTGGACAGCTGGCTGAATAAGAACGAGAAGAAACTTTTCAGGGTCTTATTGGTCCTTTGTGCCTTTTTAGCCCTTATTTCCTTTAATGCCCGTATCAGTGAGGCGCACGATGATGCCCTTTATTTAGAAGGAGGCTGGCGATTTGTAAATGAATTTCCTGATTATTTCTATGCGCAGAATGCACCACTCTACCCTCTTTTTCTCGCTATTCTCGTAAAACTTTTTGGATTCAAACTAATTCTATTCAAGCTTTTTTCAGTTGCATTTACATTACTTGGATTCACTTTTATGTTCAAGGCATTGATAAGAAGAGTTCCTGCCGTTGTCTTCATTCCTGTAATCACCTTTCAGGCAGTGAATCATTTGATCATGTATTATGCGAGCATGACCTTCACGGAAGCTTTCTTCTTCTTTCTTCAGGGATTGTTCTTCTTTTATAGTGGGAAAATGATCGACCTTGTCAATTCAGAAGGTGTAAACTATAGATCTCAGCTAAAGGTTTGGTTGATGTTCGGTTTCAGTATGTTTTTACTGACTACATGCAAAAGTGCGGCCATTGTCGCTTTGCCTGTTGTTGTTTTGTATTTCGCAGTAGAAAAGAACTGGAAAGCGCTTGGAATGTCTTTAGCTTCTTTTGGAGTATTTAAAATTCTTTACGAGATCCTTGTACGCTTGATCTGGCATGGTCAGAATCAATTCAAAGATCAGAGTCGGATTTTATTACAAAAAGATCCTTACAATAAATCGCTTGGCAATGAAGATCTTTCAGGATTCATTCAAAGATTCATTGACAACAGTAATCTGTATATCGGAAAAAGATTCTATCAATTGTTGGGGTGGAGAGATGAAAATTATGTTACAGACAAACCGTTGATGGATGAGTATGGTTTTGTGACTTTCCTTTCGCTCGTCATCATCTTTGTCGGTTTTTGGTTTCTTTTAAAACACAAAAAGAAAAGCATTGTCTTTTTTAGTTTGTTCGCGCTGGCACAAACCGCATTGTCATTCCTGATTCTTGCTGCCAGATGGGATCAGGCAAGGATCATTCTTGTGACAATGCCAATGCTGTTGACTTGTATGCTCTATGCTTTTTATCATTTCACCAGTAAACCGGGTATCGGACAAAGTGTTTATGCTATGATTGCTTTGATCATGATCTCTTCTCTGATAATTTCCTCTTTCAAAAGAGGCATGAAGAATATTCCTATTGTTCAGAAGAATCTGAAGGGAGACACCTATTATGGATACACACCTGATTGGATCAATTTCTTAAAGTGCAGTGAATGGTGTGCCGATAGTCTGGGCAAAGAATCCTTAGTTGCCAGTCGTAAAGCGCCCATGAGTTTTGTTTATGGTAAAGGAAAAAAATTCTTTCCTGTGTACAGTGTGATCAAAAAGGATAGTACAACAGAACAATCACATCCGGATAGTGCATTGGCTTATTTCAGAGTGAATAAAGTGACGCATGTGATGTTACCTACATTACGATTGAATCCAAATGACGCATCAGCTGGATTCATCAATACAATCCACAATATCCTTGCACCCATTGCTCAAAAATATCCACAGAAACTAAAACTCATTCACACCGAAGGTTCTTTTGAAGAGTGTGCGGTTTACGAATTTCAATACGATAAATAATATCTGTACAATGTCCTTCAGCATTAAACTTGGAAACTTTTTATTCAGAAACGCTTACTTTCTGTATAAACCCATGTATATCGCTTTCAAAGAACGTCAGGATAAATTTGAGATCGAAATACTAAAGAAGAACATCAAGCAAGGAGACACGATCATTGATATTGGAGCAAACATTGGTTTCTACACGAAAATTCTTTCAGAACTGGTAGGTGAAAAAGGGAAAGTTCACGCCTTTGAACCGGATCGTATCAATTATCAGCGTTTGTTGAATTATTGTGCAGGATTGAAAAATGTGGAATTGAACAATAAAGCGATTGGTCCCAAAACGGAGAAACTCAAGATCTATACCTCTAAGATGCTGAATGTAGATCACCGTACATACAAACCGGAGGAATACGAAGAGGAAATTGAGATCGATGCTGTCAATCTGGATGAATATTTAAGTGGTAAAGGAAAGGTTGATCTTATTAAAATGGATATCCAGGGCTTTGAGATGAGTGCCATAAAAGGAATGGAACAAACCTTGAAAGCGAATCAAAACATTAAGTTGATCACTGAATTCTGGCCCCATGGATTGAAACTGACCGGAAGTTCAGGAAAAGAATATTTTAATTACCTTGTTAACCTCGGATTCAGCTGTTACCTTATGGAGAATGATACCTTGTTAGAATTGAATCTGAAGAAGGTAAGCGAACTAAATGAGATGGGAGAAAAACATTATTATAATATTTTCGCTCTACGCAAATAATACCAGTGGAAGAAACAAAGAAGACATATTTCAATCAACTTGCTTCTAAACGCAAAAAGCGCGTTTTCAGTGCTTATTACTGGAAGGAGATCAGCGATTACGTGAATTATTTTTCACATGAAGACAGCAGTGTCTTGGAAGTAGGTTGCGGAAACGGAGATCTGCTGGCAAGCATCAGTGGTTCCGTAAAAACCGGAATTGATTTCAGCGAAGAATACATCAAATGGGCGCAAGAAAAACACAAGGACAAAGGAATTGAATTCCGTGTCATGGATGCAAATAAAATCGAACTGAATAGAACCTATGATTTGATCGTGATCAGCAACCTGATCGGATTTGTGGAAGATATCGAAAATGTTTTGCTTGAAGTAAAAAAATGCTGTCACCCCAACACAAAAGTGATCGTACAGTTCTATAATTCGTTCTGGGAGCCTATGATCAAGTTCTCAGAGTTGATCGGACTCAAAACAAAAACGCCGACACAAAACTGGTTAAGTACAAGAGACATAAACAATCTGCTTTTCATTTCCGGGTTTGACGTTTACAGAAATTCCAAGCGATTGATCTTTCCCTTCTTCTTTCCGATCCTATCATTTATTTTCAATCGCTATCTGGCTAAATTTCCTTTCTTCCGTTTTTTCAGTCTGAATATTTACAGTTTCGCCAAGCCTTTACCTGAAAACAATGAAAGTGCTTATTCACAAAAATACAGCACAACGGTAGTGATACCTGCCCGAAATGAAAGTGGGAATATTGAAAATGCAATAACTCGTTTACCAAAATTCGGAAAACATGTCGAGATCATATTCATAGAAGGAAACAGTACAGATGACACCTGGCAAAAGATCCAGGAGATCCAGAAAAAATATGCAGCTACGCATGACATAAAGATCGGACAGCAAAAAGGAAAAGGAAAAGCGGATGCAGTGAGAGAAGGATATAAAATTGCAACAGGCGATATCTTGATGATCTTGGATGCGGATCTAACTGTGCCACCAGAAGATATCCCTAAATTTTACGATGCAATCGCGAGTGGAAAAGGAGATTTTATCAATGGAACAAGATTAGTTTACCCAATGGATAAAGAAGCCATGCGTTTTCTAAATTATCTTGGCAATCATTTTTTCAGTTGGGCATTTACCTGGTTATTGGATCAGCGATTTAAAGACACGTTGTGTGGCACGAAGGTGATGTTCAGAACCGATTACATTAAATTAACCAAGAACCGTAAATACTTTGGCGAATTCGATCCCTTCGGAGATTTCGATCTTCTTTTCGGAGCGCACAAACTCAATCTTAAAATTGTAGAAGTACCCATCAGGTACCGTGAACGCACCTATGGCTCTACCAATATCTCACGTTTCAAGCACGGCCTAATTCTTTTAAGAATGTGTGCTTTTGCGAGCAGAAAATGTAAATTCATCTGATCGGCATTACACTTTCATCATAAAATTTTCTGAATTTTCTTCTGAACTTTATGTTCATGAAAAGCAAATTACTAAAAGCACAAGTCTGCTTAATTTTACTCATTAGCTCTTGTTTTAGTTTGAGATCACAGGTCTTTACTTATTCTGCGAATACAGCCACAATGGTAGGAACGCCGAGTATCACATTTCAATGGAACATCACTTTCTCCAATCCGAGTGCCACTGCCATCAATGTGGAATTTTCGCGATATGCGCAAAATTTACCACCTTATTGGAGTGAATGCATTTGCTATATTCAATGTAATCCTCCACATTGGAATGACTTCACTATTAGTCTTGCGCCATTTTCAAGTTCAATGCTTACGATTCAAATAAAAACGGACTCGGTAAATCCGGGAATCGGAACGACAGATGTACGTTTTAATGAAAGTGGATTCCCCGGCTCCCTTGTGAACATTCATCTTATCGCTGAAACTGTACTTCCGAATGGACTTAAAGAGAATCCTATAAATTCAGGGATTTTGGTTTACACTGATGAGTATAAACAGATCAGAATAATTTCAGAGAATGAACCGATCCAATCAGTTACAATTTATGATCTTACCGGAAGAAAAATAGAATCAAAAAAATCCGTAATACCAAATGATTCCGAGATCAGCAAAGAATTAGATCCTGGCATCTACATTGTCCAGATTACAACAAAATCAGGAGTTGAAGTAAGAAAAAAGATCCTCATTCACTGATCTTTTCATGCTTGAATCCGGAAACTAAACAGCCAGTTTCTTGTATCTAGGTCTCTTCGGTTCCGTATTACCCATTCTCTTCTTGCGATTTTCTTCGTATTCAGAATATCCTCCTTCAAAGTAAACGACTGAACTGTCTCCTTCAAATGCAAGAATATGTGTACATACCCTGTCGAGGAACCATCTGTCGTGACTAATGATCACCGCGCAACCGGCAAAACTCTCCAAACCTTCTTCCAATGCACGAAGCGTGTTTACATCCAGATCATTCGTAGGTTCGTCTAACAACAACACGTTTCCTCCTTCTTTCAAAGCAATGGCTAAGTGCAGACGATTTCTTTCTCCACCAGAAAGCACACCACATTTTTTTCCCTGATCGCTTCCGTTAAAATTGAAGCGAGAAATATATGAGCGGGAGTTGATCGATCTATCTTCAAATAATAGATTCTCTAATCCACCACTGATCACATCAAAGACTGTTTTGTTTGGATCGATATCCTTATGCGTTTGATCCACGTAACTGATCTTTACTGTAGGTCCGACTTTGAATTCTCCCGAAGTTGGTTTCTCTAAATTCATGATCATTTTAAAGAGCGTGGTTTTACCGGCACCGTTCGGACCAATGATACCAACGATTCCTGCAGGAGGTAATTTAAAATTCAAATGTTCGTATAATAAACGATCTCCAAATCCTTTGCTTACATCAATGGCTTCAATGACTTCATTACCCAAACGAGGACCGTTAGGAATGAAGATCTCCAGTTTTTCTTCTTTAGCTTTTACATCTTCATTGAGCATTTTCTCGTAATTACCCAAACGTGCTTTTTGTTTTACGTTCCTTCCTTTCACACCAGCTCTCACCCACTCTAATTCTCTTTTTAAGGTCTTCTGACGTTTGCTTTCACTCTTCTCTTCCTGCTTGAGTCGCTCTCCTTTCTGTTCCAGCCAGCTGCTATAATTTCCTTTCCATGGAATACCTTCACCTCTGTCTAATTCTAAGATCCAACCTGCAACATTATCCAGGAAGTAACGATCGTGGGTAACTGCAATGACAGTTCCCTTGTATTGTTTTAAGTGTTGTTCTAACCAATCCACACTCTCTGCATCCAAGTGATTGGTAGGCTCATCTAACAATAAAATATCCGGTTCCTGAAGCAATAAGCGACACAAAGCAACACGCCTTCTTTCTCCACCAGACAAAATTTTGATCGGTGCATCACTTTCCGGACAGCGAAGCGCATCCATAGCCCGCTCTAAACGATTATCCAGATTCCAGAGATCATGCTGATCGATGAGTTCCTGAAGTTGAGACTGACGATTGATCAGTTTTTCCATTTTATCAGGATCATTCATGATCTCCTCATCACTGAATTTGTTATTCACTTCTTCAAATTCATTCAGAATATCCACATGTTTTTGCGCTCCCTCACGAACTACTTCGATCACTGTTTTATTTTCATCCAGCTTTGGTTCCTGCTCCAGCATCCCTACAGAGTAACCCGGACTTTGATGGATCTCACCGATATAATCTTTATCCATCCCTGCCATGATACGCAACAAGGTAGATTTACCGGAACCATTCAGACCCAGTACTCCTATCTTGGCACCATAATAAAATGAAATATAGATATCTTTTAAAACCTGTTTTTGAGGTGGGTGTATCTTTGATACATTCACCATACTGAAAATGATCTGACGGCCTTCCGGTGTTGTTGACATAGTAAAAATTTAAGGAATCTAATTTAGGCAAACTTAAAGAAATAAAAAAGGGAAACAATCTTGTTTCCCTCTTGATTAAATCAATTTAAAATCACCATTTAGAAAATTTCTGTTTGGATATAACTGCCTTCTCTCCTGCAACAATTTCCAGTATATAGATACCTCTATTCAGTTCTTGAACATTCAACTCAACGGTATTATTCCCAAACTCTATATTATAATGATCACTTATGACTTTTCTACCCAATTGATCATAAACATTAAAGACGCAATCTGCCATAGCACCTTTGCCTTGAATATCCACATTTATCAATTCCAATGAAGGGTTCGGATAAATGTTACCAACCATTATTGGATCGTCGGTGCTATACACAGCATAAATCGAAGTGGAAGAAGTTACATTGTTTCGGTCAATTGCAGTAATTCGATAGTATGAAATTCGACCTCTTTCAAATGTAACATCATCATAAGAATATTTAGTGGTGCCAGTAGCTTGTTGTGTATGTAATCTTTCAAAATTCACTCCATCTTCGCTTCTTTCTACATAGAACATTTTTGAATTACTATTTTCGCTTGTCTCCCACCAAAGTTTATTTACACCTTCTATTTGCTGGCCATAGAAAGATTTAAAATCAACAGGCAGAATAACTCCACAAATACTTTGTGAAGGGCAACTAGAAGAAAAAGAATAAGCTGTATTGACCATATTCCATTGTGTAGGTGCATTGTGTGCAACCATGTTCACAGGAGGCACATATATAGTACCGTCGTAATTGTGTAAACCTAAAATAGCTTGTCCTGAATTCCATGTTCCGCAAATTGGTTTATTTCCAATATGGATCTCAATTACATTGGTTGTTTCAAATAATTTGATCTGACCGGTGAAAGACATGGTTGTACACGAAAACATTGGTATATTCTCGAATGAAACAATAAATCTCCTATTAGGCGCCACACCCAAAGTTCCCATTCTCATTACTCCTCCAACGCCGGGATTGATATCATGCCAAGGCCCAAGAATTGCATTTCGGGGAGCATTATCCGAAGGTGTGGGGGCGGCTGTCGTGATTGACCAACCCGTACTTTGTCCGGGTGCTGCATTCACACCACCGGGCATTGCATAAATATTCGGAAAACATGGAACAGCATCAAAGACAAAACTCGAATTAGAGGAGACATAACCACCGGACATTTGTTGACCACTAAAACAGAAAGGGAAACCGAACTGACTAACAGCGGAGAATAGAACGTCATCAGTGGTAGGAAGAACAGTACCAACAAAAACTTCGAAATTGTAAGCAGCATTTGAAGGGGCATAAGAGGATAGGCTGCATGGTATTGTTATTGAACCTACAGTTGCAGATGCAATATTACTTGTTGCCGTTGATGCTCCGCAAGTCGTTATCCTCCTGTAATACGTTGTGGCCGCAACAGTGGCATTGTAGGTGGAAGCTGTTGCTCCACCAATATTATTAAATGGTCCGCCAGGCGCTGCAGAACTTTGCCATTGATAGGTTGCACCACATCCATTTGTGCTACCCACAACATTCAGAGCTGATACAAAGGCAACGCAACTGGAATTGGGAGTTGCAACAGCTGTGCCCGAGGTTACCGGAGACACACAACTTAGTTGATCCCATCTATAAACTTGTCCGTTAGCTGGCTTAGTGGACAGATTCGTTGTCTCCAAACCAAAAACGGCATTAGGAGAAACCCCAGTTCCATCCAAAGAATAAAAAACACCGTTAGCTAAATCACTTATTCCAATAGACGCCCCATTAACAACAACAGCCGCAGCTTCCTGTCTATAAACGAAATCAATTCTATTCGTGGTTTCATACAATTTAGCTTGAAACGAGATAACCGGATTCGAAGCAGAAAAACTCCATTCCATATTGAGCCATTCAACAGTAAGGATACGATTAGGGGATACTCCAGTAACAACATAATTCACTGATCCGCCAGTACCTGTAGCAAGGTCGTCCCACAATGGAGCAATTGCAGGGCGATCTGTACTTGTATTTAAGTTATTAGTAAGATTTGACCCAACTGCCCCTGCACCTAAAAACATGACTCCATTTGTACTTACTTTGAATTGAGTGTAATTAGCACAACCATAATTAAAAGTGAATCCAATGTTTATCGCGGCCGACAAAGCATCATCAATTCCACTGGCATGAACCACAGTTGGACCGGCATTAGGAGTGAAAGCGCCACCTAAAGCAACAAAACTATAAGAAAACTGACCAAAGGATCTAAGGACAGAAAAAAACAGAATAAGTATATATGTACTCTTCTTGATCATGAAAAATCATTATTCATTTAAACCTACTAACTTTATCTTCTCTGCCTCGAAGGAATCAAATGCTTCACATTTCTCAGCGAAAGTTTTAATATTTACTTCTTTTAATGTTACTTGAAAATAAGCAGGTGCTTGTTTGC
>DAORJH010000027.1:0-12076 GCA_035438925.1 Bacteroidia bacterium
TCACCCTGATCCTTGTTCAGCTTTCAGCGCAGAGCTTCAACGCCATGTATCACTTTAGTAGTGTACAATCCGGAACGGCCAATACAGGAACTTTAGACCCAACACCTACTCCAACAGCCAATGGCTTGACTTTTGGTGCGTTTTCGGCAGTAGGAACTCCTAGTTCAACTTCGGCGAATGGTGTATTTGCATTTGATTCTTGGGATCTTGGAGCTACGAACGGAAGTGATATCACTTTTACGGGTTCCATCAATCCTGCTAAATACTACAGTGTTACTTTAAGCCCAAGTGCCAATTCTACTATTACGATCAATTCCGTTGCCTTCAATATGTCACGTTCAAGTACCGGTCCTCGTCACTGGGCTGTAAGAGGAAGCATGGATACTTATTCTGTTAATTTAACAGCAACGATCTCTCCATCCAATTCTAATATCGCTGTTACTTCAGGAGATATTTTCTTCTGGTCATTGGATAGTTACACAGTAACAGGAGGAAAACAAGAAAGAGGTTCTATGATCAATCTTGCATCAACATCCTATTCAAGTGTTACTAATCCTGTATCCTTTCGTTTTTATCCATGGGATGCTGAAGGAAATGCTGGGACCTATCGTTTAGATACTGTTATCTTCAACGGAAGTGCTTCTGTATTTGTGGGATTGAACAAGGTAACAACTGAATTGAACTCAGGATTTAAAATGTATCCGAATCCATCAGCTGATGGGATCATCACCATTGAAGCAAAAGCGAATTTCAGTAAAGTGGAAGTGATCAATATACTTGGTTCGGTTATTGCTTCATCAGGTGTAAAAGAAGAAGAAAAGATCCGTCTTGATCTGAATACTTTACCTGAAGGAACTTATTTTGTAAGGATCACGAATGGGAACAATACGCATACCGAAAAACTGATTCTGAACAGATAATCAATTGCACTTTTAAAAAAGCCCTTTCAATACAGGAAGGGCTTTTTTTATTGATTAAACTTCTTCGCTTTTTAATCGTCAAACCAGCATTATCAAAAAATTAATTTCATACCTGATCTTGCCCTTGTTTTTCTCTTGCCAAAAAGCAAAAGTGAGTGCAGAAATTGAGCTTGACCAAATAAAAGCTTTGGGCCATGCAGGAATGGGCGATCATTCCATCTATCCTCGCAATAGTCTAGAGTCGGTTTCACATTGTTTAGATGCAGGCGCGAGTGGTTCTGAAATTGACGTGCAGCTTACAAGCGATAGCGTGCTGGTAGCCTTTCATGATGAAACACTTTCTACTAAAACCGATCTTGAAGGCATCATTCATTCCCTGACCTGGGAGGAGATAAAAAATGGACATTACAATTTTGGTCCTTATAAAAAATTCAAGATCATGTCCCTGGAAGATCTATTTTCTTCCTCACTTATCTCGCCTGACCACATTCTAACGTTTGACTGCAAACTGATCACAGAATCGGATGAAGAGGAATACAAAAAATTATTCTCCAGAGCTCTTTGTTCTTTTATCCAAATTCATGACATCGTTGAAAGGGTAAATATTGAATCCTCTGATATGACATTTCTTAGGCTCCTGAGAAATTCAGATCTGCCATTGAACTTATTTGTCTATTCTTACAATGCGGAAGAAGGATTGACCTCCGCTTTGACTGACAAATTAACCGGAGTAACAATAGCCAACGACCTTATAAGTGAAGAGCAAGTAAAGGCCTTACACGCTGCAAACATAAAAGTTGCCATCTGGAATGTAGAAGCCTACGAGGAAAATTTAGTAGCAGTGGAAAAAGGACCAGATTACATTCAGACAGATGACATCAAGAGCCTTATAAAAATAAAAAACAACAAGGCTATTAGTAGGATCTCTCTTTATTAACACTTACTCTGCCTTCACAACAATAGCTCCCGCCATAGGATCGCCCCCGCCAATTTCTTTTCCGTTTTTATCTTTGCTATTATCACCCACATTCTTGTCGATCAGTTTATTGAAGGGATCTATTCCAAGCATGAAGGGTTCCTTATCAAGGATAAATTCTATCTTCTGTTTCTTCCCGGTAAATTTATGCTTCTTCAGGTAAATGATCTCGCCCAGTACGTTTGAGTGTTTCTCATTCTTGGTGAATACTCCAATATCTATCCAGTCTGAAGGTTCTACATCGGTTGCTTTTCCTAAACTGTCACTTTGTGTTTTATTGCAGGCAAGTTCAGCTGTTACCTTGTATTTACCATCGTTGGTCTTGGTATATTTCCAGTCATTCACTTTATTGTCATACACAACAATGCGTTCAAACAAATCTTTGACTGTTTCCTTTAAACTATCCGGCGTTGCCTGTTTGATGAATTCATAGAATTGAAGTGATGTTGTAAAAGGTGGTTCCTGAAAACCAACTTTACGAATGTATCTTTTCAAAGCAGCGTTCAAAGTATCCTCACCTAGATAATCTCTCAACGCGTACATCACAACGCTTCCTTTATTGTAATGAATGTATTGCTGATTCTCACACAAGATCAAAGGAACTTCCTTCTTCCCTTCCGATCTTCGCGCTCCTAAATACGTATTCATCTCATACTTGAGGAATTTTCGCATAGCGCCGATTCCATATCTTTTTTCCATCACCATTAACGCACTGTATTGACTCATGGTTTCAGACATGACGGTGCATCCCTGAACATTGGCACCAATTACCTGATGTGCCCACCACTGATGTGCCACCTCGTGCGCCGTAACATAATAGGTATAATCGATCGCATCAGGATCTTCTTCATTCAGCCTGGCTACAAATCCGATATTCTCAGAATACGGGATCGTATTCGGGAAGGACTGCGCGAAGGAAGCATAGCGAGGAAATTCGAGAATGCGTACTTGCCTGTGCTGATAAGGACTGAAGTTCTTTGAATAGTATTCTAAAGAAGACTTGATCGCCTCTATCATGACATCAATATTGTATTCATGTCCTTTCTGATAATAGATCTCGATGTTCACGTCCTTGGACGGGTCCTTCGCGTTCTGCCATTTGTCTTTCTTCAGCTGATAATCTGCAGAAAGGAATGCATAGAAATTAAGAATAGGCGCATCCATTTTGTAATGGAAATAATGTCTGTTCTTTTCTTTCCATTCTTTTTGCAGGTAACCAGGAGCAATTGCGATCTGTCCTTCTTTCGTTGAAAGCACACATTCGAAGCGGATCCAGTCTGCATCATTGGAGATATACGTATTTCCATAAGCAGTGGTGTCTGTTACGGAAGGGATCCTTGGTTTAGGAGGAAGACTGTATTTTCTGCGCGTTGCATTGTCTCCTAATTCACTTCCCTCGCTGTAACCAATGCTAGGCAAATAACCACTGTTAAAGAAAGTTCCGTTCGACACGATCTCAGTTTGCCTCTTTTTCATGATGAAATTCTTTGGGTAATACGCAAGATCGAATTCCAGCTTCATGGAATCTCCGGGAGCGAGTGGTGTTTTTAATTCATAGCCAAAGAAACCATTCTTTTCATCGGATAGAAACTTAGTTGAAGGAACTGACAATTCGAGCTTATTGATGGTGATATTTTCCAATAGGTTCAAGAAGATCTTTTTTACTTCAGATCTATGCTTGTTCTTCAAATAATAATAGCCTCTTAATTCAGCACCTAATTCATCCGGATAGATATCTACTTTTATATTCGATTCCACTACCCTCGGCTGAAGTTCTTTTTCGTATTTTTTATACGCCTTCTCAAAGTCAGCTTGCTTCTTTTCACTTTCCTTGGATGAAACATAAGGATTCAATACTCGAATGTTGTAATAAATGACAGAGCCACAACCCAAAAAGAAAACCATCCCCACAATCAATGCCATTCTGTAAGCGGCCCTGAATTTTTTCATTGCCTGACGGAAACGGATCATGAATCCGGTTTCCTTTCCTCTTTGATACATGGCCACTGCCACAGAACAAAAGACAAGCATTAATCCTAACCAATAAAATTTATGTATGAAAAATGTTCCAACAGTATGGCCTGAACCATTCATATCAGAATAAGGGAGTATGCCTCCATTGGAATTGAAAGTAAGCAGATCATTTCTGTAACTGAATGCATTCAAGATAGCAGGAATACCAAACATCACCAACACCATCACAAAAAATCCAACATAACGGTTCTTAAACAACACCTGCAAGCTCATTGCCAATGCAACTAAGGCGATCAGTGAGAAGGTACGGAATACGAATAGTTCTTTTATGTATAAACCTATTTCGTAATTATGATATCCTTCATAGGTCTGAATCATGATACAAGTGATCATACAAACAAAAAACACACTCAGGCACAAAATAAGCAAGGATGTGAATTTTGAAATGAAAAGAACAAAATTACTGACAGGAGAAGCGCCAACCAGTTCATCCACTTTACAATCGCGCTCCCTCCAAATAACAACTCCTGAATAAAAGGTGACGAGAATTAAAAGAAAGAAAGTGAAAAGTCCCACTGCTGTATCGATCTGCATATAGGTCAAAGGCCAGGTAACTGTTCCGTATAGCAAGCCGGAGTAACTGTTCACAAGTACTGTAAGCAATATGCACAATACAACAATGATATAAAAGAAGACAGAACGAATGATCTTTCTTGTTTCGAATTTGCTTAGGAAAAGGATCTGCGTTAAAACAAGTTTTGCATCGAAGATCTGCGTGACTTTTGGTAAATGTCCGATGGAATAGATCAATTTAGAAGGCTGGGAAGTGCGCTCTTTTTGTTTCTTACTGAAGATGGAAACGGGATTCAGAAACTGATTGAAACTGAATCTCCAGTAGGTAAGCGAAAATAAGGCAATTGAGATCAAGAACCAGAACGCGCGATTAAGAAGAATGTAGCCACTGAAAGGCACCATTTTGTTGTTGACATCGGATGGTGTCCAGTATTCGGTTGCAAAATTCAAGGCTTGCTGTCCGAATGGATCAATGATAGCTGCGAGTGTTTGATTATCAAGATCGCTGGTAATTGAACGAGCGATTCCGGCAATAACAAGGAACAATAAACTTCCGATATAACCACTGGTCATGTTTCTGGTCCAGGTAACCAAACTAAAGAAAACAGTACCGATCATGAATATATTCGGCACTGTAAAAATTAGAAAGGGCACAACATAATTCGCGAATTTATTTTCCGTTAGCTGGCCATTGTCATTAGGACTAATTGCATACGCGAGAAAAAGACCGATTATCAAGCCAAGACTAACAAGAAATGTAAGTAAAAAGGAAGCGCTGAACCGGCCAACTAAATAGCTGAATTTCGAAAATGGTTTGGTGAAATAAAAAGGAAAGCAGTTGTACTGAAAATCTTTCTGTACACAACCTGCCATCAGTGCAACACAAACGAGAATAGTGATCAAACCCATCAGGTAATCGGAACTAAAGCTGGTTAAGATCTCAGCTATTACCATGGAAGAATTCACATAGGTGTTCGTGTCATTCACCACTTCGCTGAACATTCCGGTAGCGGCCGCTCCGAGTAAAAAAGAAATAAGAAAGAAGACGACAAAATAAATATAAACCCCAGGACGTTTCAGCCACAGTTTGAGTTCAAAAAGAAATATTTCTTTAAACATGGCTTAGTTCTTATGCAGATTAATAAAGGAGAAGTACACATCTTCAAGATCTGCATCAACGGGAGTAAAACTACCTGCAGGTTTGTCTTCATTCAGAACATGAACGATGATCTTTCCATCCGAAACTTTTGTTGAAATGACCTTGTGATTCATTCTGTATTCCTGTAATTCTTCTTTTGCAATGACAGCAGAGTAGATCTTGCCTTTCAACAGGTCAAGTGCCTCTGTTGTCTTTCCTTTGAACATCACTTGTCCCAAATTCATCACTGCCATGTTACTGCAAAGATTTCTCACGTCTTCTACTATATGAGTTGACAGGATCACAATGATGTTCTCGCCTACTTCACTCAACAAATTATGAAAACGGTTTCTTTCCTGCGGATCGAGTCCTGCTGTAGGTTCATCCACAATGATGATCTTGGGATTGCCAAGCAGTGCCTGTGCAATACCGAATCGCTGACGCATTCCGCCACTGTAATCCCCTATATAACGGGTCTTCACTTCATAGAGATTTGTTTGATTCAACAAGGCATCGCAGATCTCTTTTCTCTCTGCTTTATTTGAAATTCCTTTGAGAACTGCAAAATGATGAAGCATATCTTCAGCACTTACCTTCGGATAAAAACCAAAATCCTGAGGCAAATAACCTAATACTTTTCTTACCTCGTCCTTGTTGTTGATCATATCAAGATCATCGAGAAAGATCGTTCCGCTTGTTGGTTCCTGTAAAGTGGCAATGGTACGCATTAGACTCGACTTACCGGCACCATTAGGGCCAAGCAATCCAAACATTCCGTTAGTCATTTCGAGGTTAACATTGGTCAGCGCCTTTGTACCATCGGCATAAAGCTTACTGAGGTCGGTGATCTTTAATAGCATAATGTAGGTTTTTGGTAAAAGTATGTATTATAAAAAGAGGCGAATTATTAAAATTTCTAAAAAATAAGTGCAAATCACAATTTCACCCGTTTTGGGTTAGCTGTGACGGTTCAATGCTGTTTCAACTTCTTATAATCCTCCACGTTCAATCTTTTTGTGCAGAAGAAAAATTCATCAGCGATATTATTAGAACAAACGATCACCGTTCTGTTGTCACAATGATCATTTACCATTTGCTTATACCAGGCAATGGCATTCGCATCCAGGTTACTGACAGGTTCATCCAACAAAACAAGACCTGTATCAGCTAAGATTGCCAATGTGATCTTTAAGCGTTGCTTCATTCCACTGCTAAATTGTTTGATGAACTTGTCGGATGAAGTTTTCAATCCGGAAAGTTTTATAATTTCATCAGAAGAATATCCGTTCAAAAATCGTTTGAACTTTCCTGCATGAAGGATCATTTCTTCCAAAGTAAGATCTTCTACAAGTTGAAGATAAGGGGAAGCATAGGAAAGATTGGCGTGAACTTCTTCTATGTTGATGGTTTTTCCGACTGCTTCATGAATGAGTTCTCCTTCGTTGAGCGTCACAAATCCACTGAGTGTTTGAAGCAAGGTAGATTTTCCTGAGCCGTTTCCGCCAAGTATAACACACTTTTCTCCGGCATTGATTTGAAAATTAAGCTCTCTGAAGATCCACTCCTTCCCGAACTTTTTTCCGGCATGTTTCAGCGTTAATGAAAGGGCGTTCATTTTCTTTTATTCGAGATCAGATGCCTCTAACAATTCCATCCTTCTGATTTCTGATGAAATCCAGGATCTGTTTACGATAAATTGAATCCGGTATCTCCGCTTCCACAATTTCAAGTGCATTGGTAAGATTGTGCCCTCTTACAAAAATGATACGGTAAATATCTTCGATCTGTTTGATCACTTCCTTATCAAATCCTCTTCTTGCAAGACCAATTGTATTCACGCCAATGAATTGCAATGGCTCACGTGCAACGCGAATATACGGTGGGACACTTTTTCGCACAAGAGAAGCTCCGGCTACAAATGAATGTGCACCAATATGAACAAATTGCTGAGCGGCAACTACTCCTTCCAAAATGGCAAAATCTTCGATCACAATGTGTCCTGCCAAACTTCCGTTATTGGCTACGATCACATTATTGCCAACAAAAGTATCATGACCAATATGTGTGTAACACATGATCAAACAATTGCTGCCAACTTTGGTGGTCATTTTATCTGCGGTGCCTTTATGTATAGTAGCATACTCCC
This sequence comes from Bacteroidia bacterium, assembly GCA_035438925.1. GTDB lineage: Bacteria > Bacteroidota > Bacteroidia > B-17B0 > Aurantibacillaceae > Aurantibacillus. The sequence goes on from DAORJH010000027.1 coordinate 7,728, forward strand.
TGATCGTTGTATTATCTCCGATCACTGTATTTGATTTCTCACCTTTGTATTTAAGATCCTGATTGATGATGCCAATTACGGCACCCGGAAATATTTTGCAATTCTTTCCAATGATGGTATCAGGGTAGATGACTGCATTTGGATGAATGAAAGTATCATCGCCGATCTCCACATCTTCATAGATGGTTGCAAAAGGACCAATGGTCACATTCTTACCAATTCTGGCTTTTGGACTTACGGATGCGAGATTTGATATCATATTAATTTACTTCGGCTGTTTGTTTTACTTCTTTTCCTCTCACCTTTGAAAGCATCGCCATCATTTCAGCTTCCATCACCTGTTTTTCCCTTACAAATGCTTCTCCTCGCATGTGCACAATTCCTCTTCGGATTGGAGTCAATAAGGATAATCTGAATACAATGGTGTCGCCTGGAATCACCTGCTGCTTGAATTTCACTTTATCAATGCTCATGAAATAGGTGAGGTAATTTTCAGGATCCGGAACTTTACTTAAGGCAAAGATCCCACCCACCTGTGCCATGGCTTCGATCTGAATGACGCCCGGGAAAACCGGAGCTTCAGGAAAATGTCCTCTGAAAAATTCCTCATTCATGCTAACGTTCTTCACCCCTACGATACCTTCTTCGGTGATCTCCATGATCTTGTCAACAAAAAGGAAGGGCTGACGATGAGGAAGGATCTTCTGTATTTGATTGATGTCGTAAAGTGGTGCTTTATTCAGATCATAAGGAGTGACGATGTTCTTTTTCTTTCGCATCGCCTCATCCCTGATCATCTGTTTTATCTTTTTTGCAAATGCAACATTACCTGCGTGACCGGGACGAGCTGCCAATACATGGATCTTCAAAGGTCTTCCTGCCAAAGCAAGATCACCAATGATATCCAGTAATTTGTGACGAGCCGGCTCATTGTAATAATGCAGTTTTGTATTATTCAAAACGCCTTTTCCTTTTACTTCCACATGCTCTTTATTGAACACTTTGCGTAAGTAATCGAGTTTGTCTTTTGGAACTTCTTTATCAACCAACACGATGGCATTATCGAGATCTCCACCTTTAATTAGGTTGTGTTGAAGCAATGCCTCTAGTTCATGTAAAAAAACAAAGGTTCTGCATTTAGAAACTTCTTCTTTGAATTGGTCAATGGAATACAATCCTGCATGCTGTGTGCCGAGTACCTCACTATTGTAATCAACCATCACGGTACAACGATAGGTGTCTTGAGGAACAGCAAGCATTTCTACTTTCTTTACCGGATCTTCGTATGTAAGGTTTTGCGTCAGTTCGAAATAAACCCTTTCTGCTTCCTGCTCTACGACCCCGGCTGATTCCAGGGCTTCAATGAATTTCCAGGAACTTCCATCCATGATCGGCATCTCGGGACCTGTCATTTGTATCAAGCAATTATCAATTCCCAATCCGACCAGTGCCGCAAGAACATGTTCGGTTGTAAATATCTTTACGCCATTCTTCTCAAGCGTAGTTCCCCTGGAAGTGTCAACAACCAGATCCGCATCCGCTTCAATGATGGGCTGCCCGTCCAGATCCATTCGTTGAAATTTATACCAGTGATTTTCAGGAGCCGGAAGAAATGTGATGGTGTTTGGCTTTCCCGTATGCAAACCAACGCCGGTTACAGATACCTGAGATTTTATCGTTCTTTGTTTATCGACCATTTTTTGAAACTATAAGGGTAAATATACCAAATTTTTCTAATTCGGTACAAGGGCATAAATGAAGGATTTTTTAAAAATTAAAAGCAGAAAAAGTTCAGCTCACATGTTGAGATAACGTAAAAACTGGTCCATTTTATCCTTGAGATTGGCATCATAATCCCCCTGTTGAAAATGGGCTTTTACCTTGTAATTGTACCGTGCAAAAGTCTGCAGTATACTGGAAAGATCTTCACGGTTCACTTTAATGGTCACTTCCATTTTAGTACTATCAGGGTCCGATGACACATGCAAACTCAGCACCTTTGCATCGTTTCCTTCAATGATGCTTCCGATCTGGGTCAAAGAATAATCCACCTGATTCAACTCAAGTACGATCACGCCTCCCGGGTTCTGTACCGCGATCATATTTCCGAGATTCTGTACGATACCTTTCAGGGTAATGCATCCTTTGTAGTGTTCGCTTTCATCCAAAACAGGAATCAATGTAAGGTTCAAACTACTCATGAGTTTCACCAGATCGTAGGTATGCTGGTGCTGATAAATAATAGGTCTCAATAAACCAACTTTACCTGCACTGATCGTTTCTTCGGGATGTTCGTAGTCGAGGAGATCCGCTTCTGAAACCAAACCAACAAGTTCACGGTTATTCACAACTGCCAGATGAGAAACTTTAAATTGCTCCATCCAGTCCAGTGCCATCTCTACCGTATCCGTAATTTTAAGAGGAGGAATCTCATCCGTTATAAGGTCGCCAACTAACATATTATCTCATCAAAATTAAGAAATTAGTTTTACTTTTAGTTTTTAAAAGGTACGGGAAAAAAGCGGCATGTGCAAACTAAGTGTTAATATAAACAAAATTGCAACTCTGAGAAATGCAAGAGGGGGAAATATTCCGGATGTGATCAAAGCGGCAATTGATATTCAGCGTTTTGGAGCCAACGGAATCACTGTACATCCAAGACCGGATGAACGCCATATAACTTATGCCGATGTAAGAGGTCTTAAAAAAGTGGTGAGCACAGAATTCAATATTGAAGGAAATCCGAAAGAAAAGAAATTCATTGATCTGGTACTGGAAGTAAAGCCTGAACAGGTGACACTCGTGCCGGATACAGAAGGACAAATCACTAGTGATCACGGATGGGATACGATAAAGAATAAGGAATATTTACAAGAAATTATTTCAGTTTTCAAAAAGGCCGGCATTCGAACATCGGTTTTTGTAGATCCCGATCTTAATATGATCGAAGGCGCGGCACATATTGGAACAGACAGAATTGAACTGTACACAGAAACGTATGCAGCCTCGTTTAAAAATGAAAAAGAGAAAGTCATGCTTCCTTTTAAGGAGGCGGCGATCTTAGCAGGAAAAAACGGACTGGGCATTAACGCAGGACATGACTTGAATCTGGAGAATTTGAAATTCTTCAAAGAAAATGTAAAAGGATTACTCGAAGTGTCTATTGGACATGCTTTGATAAGTGATGCCTTGTATCTGGGATTGGAAAATACAATTCAAATGTATTTAAGACAACTCAAATAAATTGAGCGCTCAATGAAACTTGCCTATAGAACATACGGAACGGGTAAGCCCATGATCATTCTTCATGGATTATTCGGGCAAAGCGATAACTGGAACACATTGGCAAAACAATTCGCTGAGAAAGGATATCAGGTATTCACAGTTGATCAGCGGAATCATGGATTATCCGATCACAGTACTGAATGGGATTACGAAGTGATGGCAAAAGATCTGAAAGAATTCATAGACGAACACAAACTGAAGCAGGCTATTTTACTCGGACACAGTATGGGTGGAAAAACGGTACTGTTCTTTGAATGGATGTTTCCTGGAATTACCGGAAAGATCATTATTGCCGATATTGCTGCCAGAGCTTATCCCCCCCATCACAATGAAGTTCTGGCGGCATTGAATTCGGTGGATCTTGATTTTGTGAACACCAGAAAAGATGCAGAAGTGAAATTAAGCGAGTTCATTCAGGATTTTGGAACAAAACAATTTCTGCTCAAGAATATTTACTGGAAAGATGCTTCTGCCAATAAAATGGACTGGAGATTTAACCTCCATGTGATCACAGATAATTATGACAACATTGGCGTGATGGTTCCTGAGTTCAGAAGCAATGTTCCCTGTTTTGTGATAAAAGGTGAGCGATCGGATTATATCACAAAAGCAGATGAAGATGATTTCAGAAAACGCTTCAACAATGTAACGTTTTGTACTATTCCAGATGCTGGTCATTGGGTACATGCCGAAAAACCAAAGGAATTCTTTGATGCAGTAACAGGATTTCTTGCTATGTAAACCCTTGTTGGCAGTTCAAATTAATTTTGAAGATCGCCTCTAAATGCATATTTTTGCAGGCCCCATTTATTGGTCCCATAGCTCATTCGGTTAGAGCAACAGACTCATAATCTGTGGGTACTTGGTTCGATCCCAAGTGGGACCACAAAACCTCAGGAACAAACCTGGGGTTTTTTGCTTCAACGTCTGAACGATCTGTTTCAGATTGAGTTTTAGGCTTAACGAATTGTTTTATGTTTACAGTTTATATTATTTATTCTGATTCACATTCGGTGAAATACACAGGATATACAAGCGATCTGGAAAGAAGATTGAAAGAACAC
>DAORJH010000028.1:0-11858 GCA_035438925.1 Bacteroidia bacterium
AACAGTATTCTACTACCAGAAAAGTAACAAAAGAAAAACCTGAAATGAGTAAGCATATTCATTTCGAAGCTAACATGTCTCTTACTGGTGCAAATGCAGATAACCGTTATATGGTGAAACCTTCCGAATTAGGTAAGGTAACTTTGGCGTTATTCAATGAGGTTGCAGGTGCTACAGGAAATGCAAAAGCAAACGGAGAGGAAAAGATTGGAAATGCTGATGCCACAAAAGCTATTAAAAAAGCAGCAGAAGAACTGATCAAGAATAAAGGACAATCTTTAGTTGTTTCCGGAATCAATGATGAAGGAATTCAAACATTGGTGAACGGTATAAATAAAATGCTTGATAACTACGGAAAGACTGTAGATGTTGAAAATTATTTTAACTTGAAACAAGGTAATGATGCTGAGTTTATTGAATTGATAAATGACATGAGTGCAGGTAAAGTAGGAGTGTTGATGACTCATAACTGCAATCCTGTTTATACCACACCGTCGTCGTTGAAATTTGCAGATGCATATAAAAAAGTTGCCGTGAAAGTTTCATTTGCACAGGTATTAGATGAAACTGCAACATTGGCTGATGTTGTTTGTCCTGATCACAATTTCCTTGAGTCATGGGGAGATGCAAATCCTAAACGTGGGCATTATTCGTTACAGCAACCAACGATCAATCCTATTTTTGCACAACCTCGTCATGAAGGAACTCGTCAGTTCCAAAACAGTATTCTTAAATGGGCAGGTGTAAAAGCAGATTACCTTACTTATTTACAAGGTTTCTGGAATAATCATGTATTCCCTGCTCAAGGAAAATATATTGATTTCGAAACATTCTGGGCAAATGCTTTGCATGATGGTGTTGTAAAAGTTGCAGTTCATAAAGTGAATAATACCATTGCGCCAATTGCGAAAGATTCTACGGGAAATCCTTTATTGAACGGTATTGCCGTGGCAATAAACGAACTTTCACCTGATTCAGTTAAAGTAGAAGAAGCTCCAAAAAAAGAAGAGAAAGTCGCAGTAGTAGAAGAAGTTCTTCCTACACCGGATTACAATAAAGCAGCCTTAACTGCAACTTCTGCAAAAGGTGGTGCCATGGAGATCTTTGTTTACGAGAAGATCGGTTTAGGAAATGGAAATTATAGTAACAATCCTTGGCTAATGGAATTACCAGATCCTATCTCTAAAGTTACTTGGGATAATTACATCACCATGTCTCCTGCTGATGTTAAGTCAATGGGATTAAATGAAATGCTTCGTCAGGATATAGATGGAAGCGTTGTTGATGTTACTGTGAACGGAGTTAAAGTTACAGCTCCGGTATTCCCACAACCAGGACAAACGCCCGGAACAATTGGTTTAGCTTTAGGTTACGGAAGAACTGCTGAAAGCTTAAAAGTTTGTAAAGATATTGGTGTGAATGCGTATCAGTTATTTTCTGTAAATGAGAACAACATTCAACCTTTTGGAGTTGCCAATGTTTCTAAGGCAGAAGGCAAGCACATGTTTGCAGCTACACAAATTCAGCATACGATCATGGGACGAGAAGAATTTTTACTTCGCGAAACATCAATCGGAGAATATAAGGAGAAAGATAAAGAGTACTATAATCCTGCTGCGATGCTTCCTGTTCATGGAGGTGGCAAAAAGCACGTAAGTGAAATCGATCTTTACGGAGCATTTGAAAGACCAAATCATAAATGGGGATTGACAATTGATATGTCAACTTGCATTGGCTGTTCAGCTTGTGTTGTTGCTTGTACTTCAGAAAATAACGTTGCAGTTGTAGGAAAAGAAGAGGTTAGCAAAACCAGGGATATGTTCTGGCTTCGTATTGACAGATATTACACGTCTGACGTTACCAAACAGTCTGCAGATGCGCATGGATTAATGGAAACCAAGAAAATGTACATTGATATGGAGAATCCTTCACATAATCCGAAGGTTACTTTCCAGCCAATGATGTGTCAGCATTGTAACCATGCACCATGCGAGAACGTATGCCCTGTATTAGCTACAAGTCATAGCACAGAAGGATTGAATATGATGGCTTATAACCGTTGTATTGGAACCCGTTACTGCGCAAACAACTGTCCGTTTAAAGTACGTCGTTTCAACTGGTTTAATTATAACACCAACGAGATGTTCGCAGATATCAATCCAACTCAATCAGAATTAGGAAGAATGGTGCTGAACCCGGATGTGGTTATAAGAGAGCGTGGTGTGATGGAGAAATGTTCGATGTGTCAGCAAAGACTACAGGCAGGAAAATTGGCCGCCAAAAAAGCAGGTACTCCATTGCAAGATGGTTCAATAAAAACTGCTTGTCAACAGGCTTGTCCTACCAACGCGATCATGTTTGGTGATGTGAATGATGAGAATGCAGAGATCACAAAGTGGAGAGCAGATGATAAGAACTATGTATTACTCGAAGAATTAGGCGTGAAACCAACTGTATCTTACTTGTTGAAAGTAAGAAATGTGGAGGAAAAGATCACGTTATATGGAGAAGAAGAAAAAACTCCTTCACACGGAAAACATGAAGAACATAAAGAGGAAAAACACTCATAATAGTATTATTAACACATTCATAGATTAGTATGCACGCAGAATCAGAAATCAGGATACCATTGATACTCGGTAGCAAAAGTTACCGCCAGATCACTGACGATATTATCGCACCTATTGAAGGTAAAGCGGCCAGAGGATGGTACGTTTTAATAGCAATTTGCTCAATTTGTTTCCTTTGGGGTATAGGTTGTCTTGCCTATACTATTGGAGTAGGTATCGGGGCATGGGGAAGTAACAACGGAGTTGATTGGGCATGGGACATTACAAACTTCGTTTGGTGGATCGGTATCGGTCACGCTGGAACATTGATCTCCGCTGTGCTTTTATTATTCCGTCAAAAATGGCGTATGGCGATCAATCGTTCTGCAGAAGCGATGACGATATTCGCTGTTTGTTGTGCCGCTATTTTCGTATTGCTGCACACAGGGCGTCCATGGTTGGATTATATGTTATTCCCTTTACCAAATCAATTTGGTTCATTGTGGCCAAACTTTAACTCACCTCTATTATGGGATGTGTTCGCTGTAACCACTTATGCAACTGTTTCAATTGTATTCTGGTATATTGGTTTGATCCCTGATTTTGGAATGATTCGCGACAGAGTGATCAAACCATGGCAAAAGAAAATGTACGGTTTGCTTTCTTTCGGATGGGGTGGAAGTGCTCGTCACTGGAGTCGTTTTGAAGAAGTATCCTTGGTACTTGCAGGACTTTCAACGCCTCTTGTATTTTCGGTACACTCCATCGTATCCTTTGACTTCGCAACTTCAGTAGTACCAGGATGGCACACCACCATCTTCCCTCCTTATTTCGTTTCCGGTGCCGTATTCTCTGGATTTGCAATGGTATTAACGCTAATGTTAACCGTGCGTAAGATCTATAAGCTGGAAAGTTATTTGACCATCAAGCACATCGAATACATGAACATCGTGATCATCACTACAGGTTCAATTGTAGGTGTAGCCTATCTTACAGAATTATTCGTTGCTTGGTATAGTGGAGTAGAGTGGGAGCAATATGCTTTCCTAAATCGTGCTACCGGACCATTGGCATGGAGCTATTGGATCATGATGAGTTGTAACGTGCTTTCGCCACAGTTATTCTGGATCAAGAAGATTAGAACTTCTATTGTAGCAACCTTTATTCTTTCTATTGTCGTGAATATCGGAATGTGGTTTGAACGTTTTGTGATCATTGTTCCGACACTTTGCCGTACCTACCTTCCTTCAACATGGAATACATATACCCCTTCATTTATCGATATCGGGATATTTGTTGGAACGATCGGAATGTTCGGAACATTGTTCTTGTTGTTCTCACGCTACTTCCCTGTAATTGCACAGGCAGAGCTAAAAACCATATTAAAATCTTCCGGCGAATCACAGAAACAAGCTGCAAAAGGACATTCACATTCACACTAAAATATTATTCAGAATATGGGAGCAACCGCAATAAATAAAAACATCATTCATGGGATCTTTGGAGACGAAGAGCCATTGTTGGAAGCATGTAAGAAATTAAGATCTTCCGGAATCAGGATCAAGGAGGTTTATTCACCAATGCCGATTCACGGTATAGATGGTGTTATTGGTGTACCTCGTACACGTTTGGCGATCTGTGCATTTATTTATGGACTTACCGGACTAGGTTTAGCAACATTGATGATGTGGTATATGATGGTAAGTGATTTCCCGAACGATGTAGGTGGAAAACCAAATTGGCAGTACTACTTGAACATTCCAGCCTTCATTCCAATTACTTTTGAAAGTGTAGTTTTCTGTGCTGCTCACGGTATGGCCTTAACATATTTACTTCGCTGCTGGCTTGTTCCAGGAACAAAAGCAAAGAACCCGGACCCTCGTACAACTGACGATAAATTTATGATCTACCTTGAACTTACTGAAGAACAAAGCAAGAAAGCGGAAGAGATCATGAAAAGTAATGGAGCTGAAGAAGTAAACTACAAAGGCTCCATTCATATTGAACCAACTTATGTTTTAGAAGAAACACACTAGTATTTTTACAATGAGAAAACAGTATTACACAGTTAAAATTGCATTGGGTACAGCCTTCTTAGGTTTACTAATGGCAGGTTTAACATCTTGCGGCAAAAAGGACGAAAATAGTCCGGGTATTGAATTCATGCCTGATATGTATCGCTCTCCTTCATTGGAATATTATCAAACTCATACAATTGATGGTATGGTAGAGAATAATGCAAAGCTTCCTGTCAAAGGAACTGTTGCACGTGGTTTTATGCCATATCCATATCCAAATACGCCTGAAGGTTATGAAAAAGCAGGAGCAAATCTGAAAAATCCGTTAACTGTAAAGTCGCGTGAAGAATATGAGAAAGAAGGAGAAGTGATCTACGGAAAATTCTGCGTGCATTGTCATGGTGCCAGTGGTGCTGGTGATGGAAAGGTTGCTGACAAATTGCCTGGACCTCCTCCAGCCTATAGTGGTGCTTTGAAAAATCTTTCGGAAGGAAAGATCTTTCATTCTATTACTTACGGAAAAGGAACAATGGGATCTCATTCAAGCCAGTTAACGCAGGAAGAGAGATGGAAACTTGTGTATTTTGTTCAGAAATTACAAGGACCAAAAGAGGCACCGGTAGCTGACAGCGTGAAAACTGAATCCGTAACAAAAAAATAATTGAACTAATTAGATTAACGATATGAATACTGATAAATTAAATTTCACCTTCCCGTCAAAAACAAAAATGCTTTCATTTGCATTGATGGCTGTCGGCTTGGTTTGCATCATAATGATGTTCATGATGGATAAGGGCAATGAAGAAGAGCATTATCATGCCGGTACTCGTGCATGGAGCAATGTTTTTGTCGGAGCATTTTTCTTTACAGCTTTATCACTCGCTGCGGCTTTCTTTCTGGGCCTCCAATATGCTGCTGAGTCGGGATGGTCTACAACTATAAAAAGAGTGATTGAAGCGGTTACAGCTTACCTTAAGTGGGGACTTTGCTTCCTTCTTTTGTTGTTTATTCTTGGTCAGATGCATGTTCATCACATCTATCATTGGATGGCTGATGGAGTGGCTACTCCCGGACATGCAAATTACGATGAGGTGATTGCAGCTAAGATCGGATACTTCGGCACTTTCTGGTGGATCAGAACTATTTTGTACATGGTAGGTTGGTATTATTTTACAATGAAGCTTTGCAAGAATTCTGAGGAAGCAGACAAACTGGATATTGATGTGAACAACAGTTATCATTGGAAGAATATCAAATTAGGTGCGTGGTTCATGGTTCTTTTCGCTGTCACTTCATCTACTTCTTCATGGGATTGGCTGATGAGTATTGATACACATTGGTTCTCTACTCTTTATGGATGGTATATCTTCTCCGGAATGTGGATCAGCGCAATTATTGCAATCACTATTTTGGTCATCTGGCTGAGAAAATTAGGGTATCTTGAATTTGTAACGGAAAGTACTATTCACGATATGGGAAAATGGATGTTTGCTATTTCCTTTCTTTGGACCTACCTGTACTTCTCGCAATTCATGTTGATCTGGTATGCAGATATTCCTGAAGAGGTGATCTACTTTCAAACAAGATGGGAAAGTTACAAAGCCTTGATGTGGACTGTATTCTTTATAAATTTTGCTTTCCCTATGGTGATGTTGATGAGTCGCGATAGTAAAAGAAACTTCTTCTTCCTGATGTTCATTGGCACGATCATCTTTATTGGACATTACCTAGATTTGATCATGTGTGTTATGCCTGGAACAGTTGGACATTCATGGACAGGATTAAGCTGGATGGAAATGGGCCCTTTCTTCTTTTTCTTGGGTTTATTCATGTTTGTTGTGTTGACTGCTCTTGCGAAAAAACCATTACTCGTGAAAAATCACCCTTTCCTCCAGGAAAGTTTACATCATTCAACCTGATCAACATATATTAAAAAAAAGATAAAAGCTAAAAAAACCTACCGACTATGAATTTTTTGATCATACTATCAATCGTACTCCTGATAATTGCCGGACATCAATTATTAAGGATAATTGAATTAAGCAGAGGTTTAAAGAAGACCACAGAATGGAAGGTATCCGATTCTGACAATAATATGATGGGAAAAGCAATGTTTGCTTTTATGATCTTCTTCTTTGTTTTCTTTTTCTGGCAAGTAGCTCGCTGGAATGAGCGTTCACTTCCTCCAGCTTCATCTGAGCATGGCGAGAAGATCGATGCGCTATGGGATTATAACATGTATTTGATCACATTTGTTTTTATCCTGACAAATTCATTCCTGTTCTTCTTTGCGTATAAGTACAGAGGAAACAGCAAGGCTACCGCGAAATTCTTCGCGCATGATAACAGACTTGAAATGCTCTGGACTATCGTTCCTGCAGTTGTTTTGGCGTTCGTGATCATTTTTGGATTAAAGTATTGGAACGAGATTACAGATGATGCTACGGATCCCAATAAGGTAGTAGTTGAACTTTACGCAAAACAATTTGACTGGACGGCTCGTTATGCCGGTAAGGATGGAAAATTAGGAACAACTGATTACAGACAGATCAGCGGCTCAAACGCAGTAGGAATGGATACAAGTGATGTTGCCGGTAATGATGACGTGATAGTAAAAAACGAATTTCATATCCCGGTGGGTCGTGAAGTTGAGTTCCAGATTCGTTCCCGCGACGTGATACATAGTGCTTATCTCCCACACTTCAGAGCACAAATGAATGCTGTTCCGGGAATGATCACATATTTCAAATTTAAACCAACGAAGACAACTGCAGAACAAAGAAAAGACCCTTACACGATTAAGATGATGGAAGGGATAAATAGTCAACGTGCTAAAGAAGGTAAAGAGCCGGTAAGTTTTGATTATCTTTTATTATGCAATAAGATCTGTGGTGCTTCTCACTTCAATATGCAAATGAATGTTATTGTGGATACAGAAGCAGATTACAACTCTTGGATCGCAAAACAAAAGGCAGTAAAAACATTAGCCGATAAAAATTAATAAATAAAATACAGGTAGATATGGCATCTGAAAAAAATGCAGCATTAGAAAAAGAACATTTGGCTCACCATGATCATGCTCATGGACACGATGATCATCATGAGCACGAAGAAAATTTTGTGACGAAGTATGTCTTCAGTCAGGATCACAAAATGATCTCTCGCCAATTCCTTATCACTGCCGTGGTAATGGCCGTGATCGCAATGGTCATGTCCATCATATTTCGTATGCAGTTGGCATGGCCGGGCGAAAAATTCGGATTTATCAATGCAATGCTCGGAGATAAGTGGGGAAAGGATGGTATCCTAGATCCGAATATGTATCTCGCCCTTGTTACAATTCATGGTACCATCATGGTATTCTTTGTTTTAACGGGTGGACTTAGTGGAACATTCAGTAATCTTTTGATTCCCTATCAGATCGGTGCACGCGATATGGCATCCGGCTTTCTGAACATGCTTTCTTATTGGTTCTTCTTTATTTCAAGCGTGATCATGTTAGGATCTTTGTTCATTGAAGATGGACCTGCTTCCGGTGGTTGGACGATCTATCCTCCTCTTTCAGTTCTTCCAGAAGCAATTCCAGGATCTAAACTGGGAATGACCTTATGGCTGATCTCCATGACGCTGTTTGTAGTTTCAGCTCTATTAGGTGGTTTGAATTATATTATTACGATCATCAATTTAAGAACTCAAGGAATGAAAATGACTAGAATGCCATTAACTATTTGGGCGTTCTTAATCACTGCGATAATTGGTGTGCTTTCCTTCCCTGTACTCGTATCCTGCGTATTACTTCTTATAATGGACAGAGGCTTTAATACCTCTTTCTATTTATCTGATATTTACATTGGAGGTCGCCCATTGGATGCCAGTGGTGGTAGCCCTATCTTATTTGAACACTTATTCTGGTTCTTAGGACACCCTGAGGTTTACATCGTTCTATTGCCTGCTTTGGGTATTACTTCTGAGGTTATTTCAACTCAATCACGTAAACCTATCTTCGGATACAGAGCCATGATCGGATCCATGTTGGCAATTGCCTTCCTTTCCTTCATCGTTTGGGGTCACCATATGTATTTAACCGGAATGAGTCCTTTCCTTGGATCTGTTTTCGTGTTCACTACATTACTAATTGCAATTCCTTCTGCAGTGAAGGCGTTCAACTACATTACTACATTATGGAAAGGTAACATTCAGTATACACCTGCTATGCTTTTCTCAATTGGATTGGTTTCATCATTCGTATCAGGTGGTGTAACAGGTATCATTCTTGCAGATTCTACTTTGGATATCAATGTACATGATACTTATTTCGTTGTTGCTCACTTCCACATCGTAATGGGCTTGAGTGCGATCTTCGGAATGTTTGCCGGAGTTTATCACTGGTTCCCTAAATTATTCCTTCGTATGATGAATAAGAAATTGGGTTATGTGCACTTCTGGGTGACGTTCATATGCGCCTACGGAGTATTTTTCCCAATGCACTTTTTAGGTTTGGCCGGTGTGCCAAGGAGGTACTATACAAACAGTGAATTCCCAATGTTCGATAATTTGGTTGATATCAATGAGATCGTTACCATCTTCGCTATCGTTGGAGCTATTGGTCAGGGTGTATTCCTATTCAACTTCTTCTACAGTATTTTCAGAGGAGAAAAAGCACCGCAGAATCCTTGGAATTCGAATACACTTGAGTGGACAACACCAATGGCGAACATACATGGTAACTGGCCAGGTGAATTGCCAACAGTTCATCGCTGGGCTTATGACTATAGCAAGCCAGGAAAATCAAGGGATTTCGTTCCTCAAACTGTTCCTCTCGAAGAAGGAGAACACGATGGTGGAGAGCATTAATAAATCAAAGAACCCTCAAGAAATTGAGGGTTTTTTTATTAGAGACAATGGCAAAGGAAGATTTTTTTAACATGGTGTATCAGGTAGTTCGGCTTATTCCTAAAGGAAGGGTGACCAGCTATGGGGCAATCGCAAAATACCTGGGAGCTGCTTCTTCTTCAAGAGTGGTTGGATACGCCATGAATGGTGCACATAGAGTGAAGCCAAGTGTGCCTGCTCACCGAGTGGTGAATAGAGTAGGATTGCTTACTGGTAAGCATCATTTTGACAATCCTTTTCAGATGCAGGAACTGCTGGAGAAAGAAAAGATAAAAGTGAAGGACGATAAAGTGATCGATTTCGAAAAGATCTTCTGGGATCCAATGAAAGAGCTGAAACTCTGATCACATCATTCCACAAACAATCCCACCCATTATCGCGAAGCTTACGATCCAGTAACCAACATTGATCGCAATGTATTTAAAACCTTTTCTTTCGAATAATGCATTGATACCAATAAGTGGAAGAGCCAGCATCAAAGAGGCAAGTATGCCGTGAAAAGCTCCGTGCTTGAATGTTCTGAAGTTGCTTCCGTATTTCTCAAAAATGCCTGCCATTAATTTTCCAACTTCTGAATTAGGATCTTTTGCTCCCGGATCATCAGCAAAAATGGAGAAGAGGTGTATTTGATGTATGGTTATTGATATCAATCCAAATGCTACAAATAAGCTTAAAACGTAGGTAAGACCAAAGATCAAAGCCATATTCGCTCCTTTCATTTTTTCTTCCGTAAGATCGGAAGCCTTCATCCAGGCATTTCCGAATACTTTCGGATTGTACCAGATAAAACCGATTAACAATGGGATAATTGCTGCAACAAAAGGCACGTAAAAGTGAAAGTCCATTTTTTATTTTAGTTGTTTAACATGACAGGCATCACCAGCATCAGCACATCTTCTGCGGGATTCGATTTGTTGTTTGGTAGGATGATTCCGGCCCTGTTAGGAGCACTCATCTCTAAAATGATCTCATCCGATTCTAAGTTACTCACCATTTCAACCAGAAAGCGAGAGTTGAAACCGATCTCCATATCCTCACCAACATAAGTACATGTTAATGTTTCATGCCCTTCATTTGCAAAATCAAGATCCTCTGCACTTACACGCAACTGACTTCCTGTTACTTTCACTCTCAATTGATGCGTTGCCTTATTGGCGAATACACTCACACGTTTCAGTGCCCCTAAAAACGCAGCACGATCAATTGTCAATTTGTTTGGATTTTGTTTTGGAATGACAGCTTCATAATTCGGATATTTCCCGTCAATAAGTCTGCAAATAAGTTTGATGTTGGAAAAACTAAACAATGCATTTGTTTTATTGAATTCAATTTTCACGGCATCATCTACTCCTGCAAGCAAACTCTTAAGAACGTGCAAAGGTTTTTTTGGCATGATGAAAGATGCAGCAGCTCCTGCCTTCGCATCATTTCTTGTATAACGAACTAATTTATGTGCGTCTGTTGCAACGAATATTGAATTGTTCTCATTGAACTGACAGAACACGCCACTCATAACCGGACGAAGATCATCGTTACCCGTAGCAAAGATCGTCTTGTTGATCGCATTCGCAAGTACATCGCTTTTTATCACCATGGAAGTTTGCGAGTCTAACTTAGCTAGTTTAGGGTATTCTTCTCCCTTTTGCCCACTGATGCTGTAATCTCCTGTTCCTGTCTTCAGTTTTACTGATTGTTTTGTTTTATCAATAATAAATGAGATAGGCTGCTCCGGTAGATTCGAAAGAGCTTCCATAAGTGTTTTAGCCGGTATAGCAATACTTCCATTCTCATTGGAATCAACATTGATCGAAGTAGTGATCGTTGTTTCCATATCACTCGCAGAGAGTGTTAATTCTCCCTTGTGAAGTTCAAATAAAAAACAATCAAGAATAGGAATTGTATTGTTTGCATTTAATACACCGCCAATTGCCTTCAGGTGCTTTAAGAGAGAAGAAGTCTGTACAACAAAATTCATAATATACTGTTTAGCTTAGTTGAATAATTACAAGGCATAGTCTTCTATGCGCAACTAACAAAATTAAGTTTACACTTAAGAAAGAGGGTTTAAATAAGCCTTAGTTTTAAGCTACTTTTTAACAGTTCCGGGAAGGAAATAGGCGTAGTTGATCAGGATCTTTCCGAATACAAAATTTTGTATCAGTGCCCATTCACTGTCCTTTTCAAAGCGAAGGAACATTCTGTCCGGATCATATTTATACATAATGCCATGTTCAGGAGAACTTGATTTTGAACTCTTGTGATAAAATTTGAATGCATCTGTTTTAAAATTATGTCCATTGACAGTGATGGTAACAAATGGACCTGCTTTTATTAGGGAATCCTGCAGTCTTTTATTCACTCCGGTGATGAGTCCTTCGTACGATAGATTTTGGTAATA